>JBLNBX010000046.1:0-44694 GCA_050260275.1 bacterium | reverse complement strand
CGTCAGCGAGGATCTCCGGCGGCGCGCTGTCGCGCTGGGTTCGCCCCCCGAACGAACCGTTCGAGTGTTGAACGGAATCGACGGCGCCCTGTTTCACGTTTCGGACCGTGAGGCTGCCAGGCGCGCTCTCGGCCTCCCCGCGGCGGCGCGGCTGATTCTTTTTGCAGGAAACCTGGTTGAAGTAAAGGGCGTGCGGGATCTGCTGGCGGCGTTCGACATTCTGTCGGCCGACATGCGAGTGATGCTGGCGGTTGTCGGCAGCGGCCCGCTCGCTGCCGAAGCCGGGGCACTGCGCGAGCGCCATCCTGGGCGCGTCTTCGTACCCGGGCCGCGGCCCGCCGAAGAGATCGCGCGCTGGATCGCAGCCTGCGATGTAGTCTGCCTTCCGAGCTACTCCGAGGGCTGCCCGAACGTAGTTCTCGAAGCGCTCACCAGCGGGCGGCCGGTGGTGGCGTCGGCCGTCGGCGGCGTGCCGGAACTTGTCAATGAGACGAACGGCGCGCTGGTGCAGCCCGGCGATCCCTCGGGCCTCGCCGCGGCGCTGGTTGCCGCGATGAACCGCTCGTGGGACCCGGAGGCCATCGCTCGCCAGGGCGGCCGCACCTGGAACGACGTCGCCCGCGACACGCTCGCCGCCTGTTCCCGGCTGCTCCCACAAGCGTTCACTGAAGCCGCGTGAGGTGCACATGACGAAGTTAGCCGCCGGCCTCCTCCTGGCCGCGATCATGTGCCACGGCAAGGAGATCTTTGTAAGCCCCAAGGGAAGCGACAAAGGGAAAGGGACCGCCGCTTCGCCATACGCGACCGTGCAGAGGGCACTGGAAGCCGCCGGCGGCGGGAATGCCGTAATTACGCTTCGCGGAGGAACTTACTATGTCACGTCGCGGCTGCGGATCAATGTTCCCAATGTTACTTTGCGTTCCTATCCCGGAGAGTGGGCGCACATCGCCGCGCCGATCGACAATCCGAAGATCGTGCAGGCCGTCGAGTTCTGGGTGGGATCGAGCGGCGGACGCCTCGAACGGCTCGAGATCAGTGGAGGGCATCTCTACGCCGTCATGATCCAGGGCGGCGCGGGATGGTCGCGCGATCCGGCCACAGACATCGTCATACAGGATTGCGATCTGCACAGCAGCGGGCGCGACGTGATCAAACTTACGCCCGGCACTGACCGCGTCACCATCCGCCGGAACCGTATCCATGACTCCGGCCGGCGCGACCCCTCTAACGCCGAGGGCATCGATAACGTGAACGCGGACGACATGCTCGTCCAGGACAACCGCATCTACAACATCGCCACCAACGGCCTCTACGCCAAGGGTGGCGCGAAACGTCCGGTCATCGAGCGCAACCTGATCATGAATACGGGCGGCGCCGGAATCGCGCTAGGGTTCACAACCGACGCCGAGTTCTTCGATCCCGATAACCGGGAACGCTTCGAGAGCATCGGCGCCATCGTGCGGAACAACATCATCGTAAATACGGATTGGGCGGGCATCGGAATGTTCGCCGCTAAGAATGCGCAGGTGTACAACAATACGCTCGTTGATACCGGCCGCGTGTATCACGGCTCCATATGTATCCAATCCGCAGCCAATCCGTTTCTCTCTCGCACAGCGAGCGAGGACATCACGATCCGGAATAACATCGTCGCGCAGGGGAACGGCGGTAGGAACCCGCTCGTGCACATTCGCTGCCACACCGGTGTCCGCCCATGCGCTGCCGGATTGCGCGGCATGCCTTCGATGAGTAACAACCTTTACTTCGCCGCATCCGGGCAGGCGCGCTTTGCCGATGAGAGGCCGGACCACCGCTACAGCGGCGGCCTGGCGGGCTGGCGCAAGCACGTCGACGGCGAGACCGGCAGCATCGAGGCCGACCCGCGCCTGGACGCCTCGTATCACCTGCTTGAGGACAGTCCCGCGATCGGCGCGGGAGCGGCGCTCGCCGAGGATGACTACGACTGCCAGCCCCGCACCGGGCCTAACGATATCGGCGCCGACCAACACGACGGCAACACCGCCGCGCCGCCTCGGCGCTCGGTGTCCGCGCACGTCAGCACCAGACGCGCGAGCCCCGCGCCGTAACACGCATCCTCCCCCCGCAAGTTGCCACCGCGATTGCAGCGTCAGCCCTGTACCGCGAACTCGGCGAATTGCTCCCTCTCTTGGAGGTGCCCGCGCGCGGCGCGGACGCCGGCTGACCATTTGGATGGTGTCCTATGAAAGTGAAAATCCTTGTACTGGTGTTCTGCGCCGCTACGGGCGGTTCCGGGGTCCGGTATCCCGCCTTCGCGGCGGCCAGTGATCCAGACTCCTCCATCTACGACGCGAACCCGGTCGCCGCGGCCGGCGAGATAACGCAATTGATGCTCGATGTGCACGAGTATCCCGGTGACGGCCCCGCCGGGCTTGTCAGCAACGCGGTGCCGTTCAAGCCTGGGGTCCTGTTCGATGAGCGGCTCGTTCGTGTGATGGATGGCGGCTCCGAGGTTTCTATCGCGACCAAAGTCCTGGCGAAATGGCCGCGGGACAACTCCATCCGCTCGCTGCTGATCCAATTTGAAGCCCCGCCGCGGCTTTACACGCTCGAGATCGGCGCAACACGGCAGGCTCCCGATCGCGCCTTCGTTCCCGTCACCTGGGATCTGCCAACGAGAATCTTCGTGCTCCCGCCCGAGTACCTGAGCGCATCGCTCATCTTTTGGGAGCAGAAGCCCCTGGGGCAGAGCGGATTTCCCGCGTGGGAGGCCAAGCAGATCAACTACTATCCGCGCATCGAAAACATAGGCACGTCCGCGTGCGTGCGCGACGACCACTATTACGACGCGATCACAACGACTTACCAGCTATACGCGCGCACCGGCGAACTCAAGTACCTCGTCAATGCGCGCCGCTGGGCGCTGCACCACCGCCGCGACCAGATCTACCTTGACGGCCCTAACGTCGGCCACCCCCGCTGCCCGGGCGCTTACATCGACAATACCCGCTACACCTTTCCCGAGGGCCTCATCAGCGACTACTTCATGTTCGGGGATGAAGAGGACAAACGAGTTTCCGGAATCGTCGTCGACAACTTCTACATGCCGCACGCGGATATTTTCTACTACAAGGCCCCGAATACCCGCGGCTGGTGGACCGAGCGGGAAGCGGCGTTCTCTCTCATCGGAATACTCGCTCATTACCAGGCCACGGGAGAGGCCGTGTACCTCGAAAAGGTGCGGCAGCGGGTCGCTTCGCTCCGCCAGATGCAACTGGACAATGGCCGGCGGGCGTGGGTCCACAACCTGCACGATCACGATCCTTCGGAGGGCTGCTCCGAATCGGACTGGGGAAGCTCTCCCTGGATGTCGGGATTGCTGCTTGAGGCGCTGATCACGTACCACAAACTCACAGAGGACCCTGTCGCGCGCGAGTCGATTCTCATGGCGCTCGATGACCTGAAGGGCCACTATCTTGCCACGGAGGGCCAGTGGGCGGGCGTCTCCTATGTGTATCTCGGCTGCCCCGTCTACCGGGAAGGCGTGCCCGATCTCGACAACATGATCTCGCACGCCTTCGGGTACGGCTACAAGCTCACAGGGAATCAGGAGTATCTTCAGGTCGGCACGGACATATTCCGCACCAGCGTTCGCTACGCCATAACGCCGTCGCATAAACACTACGACCAGCAATTCCGGTCCAGCGGCCACTTTGCGGCATACCTGGGCGACAGGCCGACCATCGGCTCTGTCGTGAACGCCGCATCATACTCAGGTGATGTCGTATGCACGCCGGGGGGCCTCGCCAGCATTTTTGGACATATGCTCGCAAGGAGCGGCGTGGGCGTGCCGGACGTCCTGCCGCTTCCGACAAGTCTAAACGAGGTTCAGGTGAAAGCCGGCGATGCGGCCCTGCCCTTGCTCTTCGTCTCACCCGAGCAGATCAACTTTCAGTGCCCCGACCTCGCTCCCGGTCAGCACGCCTCCATCACCGTTGAGGCGAATGGGCAGGCCTCCGCCGCAGTTGACGTGCAAATTGAGACAAATCCTGGCCTGTTCAGCGTTGATGCCACTGGTTCCGGGCAGGGCGCGATACTTATCTCCGGTACCGATCAGCTCGCCGGTCCCGCGAACACGGGCTTCCCCGCCCGGCCGGTGGAGCGCGGCGAGTATATCTCCATCTACGCTACCGGGCTGGGGCGCGTCCGAAATCCGGTGCCGCTGGGACACCCCGGACCGATGAACGCCGATAGCGTCCTGGAAGCTCCGACGTACGTCAGAATCGGCGGTGTTGATGCAGAAGTGACTTACTCCGGTCTCGCGCCGGGATATGTGGGGCTGTACCAGGTGAACGCGCGAGTTCCAGACTCCGCGCCGGCGGGCAACACAGTGCCCGTGGTTGTCTCTGTCGCCGATGCGTCCGGCGTATTGCATGCGAGCAATACCGTGACGATCGCCATAGCTCCATAGGCCAAGGGTAAGGGGCGGCCTGTGCCGCCCCTCTTGCGGATTGCCGGCTACTGCCCGATATAGCCGACGAAGTGCCCGCTGGAACGGAACTGCTGGTTGTAATGCTTGTGGCTTGACGTGACGCCGTACTTCACCGACGTGTTGAATATATCTGTGCCAACCTTCAGGTATTCCGGGTTGCCTGTGAGCTTGTAGCCGTACCCAAACGCGTGCGAGATCATGTTGTCGAGATCGGGCGTGCCGTCCCGGTACGCCGGGCAGCCGAGATACACGAATGAGACTCCTGCGTACGAGCCTTTGGCGAGGTATCTGGCTTTAAGGTCGTCAAGCGCCATCAGGATAGATTCCTTGGCCACAGGGTCATCGGTGAGCTTGTGGTATGTGATCACCGCCTCCAGCAGCAGCCCCGACATCCACGGCGAGCTTCCGTAATCCGACACCGCGCAGCCTTCTGAAGGATCGTGGTCGTAGAGGTTGTGCACCCACGCCCGCCTTCCGTTGTCCACCTGCATCTGCCGCAGGGACGCGATTCGTTCCTTCACTTTGTTCAGGTAGGCAGCGTTCCCAGTTGCCTGGTAGTGCGCAAGTATCCCTATGAGCGAGAAGGCCGGTTCGCGCTCTGTCCACCATCCCCGCGTGTTGGGGGCTTTGTAGTAGTAGCTGCTCGCGTGCGGCATGTAGAAGTTGTCGACGACAATCCCGGAGACCCGTTTGTCCTCTTCATCTCCGAACATGAAGTAGTCGTTGATGAGCCCCTCGGGGAATGTGTAGCGCGTATTGTTGATATAGCTGCTGCTGCACTTGGGATGGCCGATGGTCGAGCCACTCAGGTAGATCTGGTCGCGGCGATGGTGCAGTGCCCAGCGGCGTGCGTTCACGAGATGTTTGAGTTCGCCGGTTCGCGCGTATAGCTGGTAAGTCGTTGTGATCGCGTCGTAGTACTGATCGTCGCGAACGCAGGAGGCGGTGCCGGGTTTCTCGATCCGGCTGTAGTTCGCGAGTTGCTTGCTCTCCCACGCTGGGAAGTTCGTCTGGCCGAGCGGCTTCTGCTCCCAGAAGATGAGCGAGCTGCTGAGGTAGGCAGCCGGCAGCGTGAAGATCCGTGTGGGCAGGTCCCATGTGACGGCGGTGAAGGCGCGGTCGGTTGTGGTGCGCGGCGTGCCGATTTCGATCGTGTACTGCTTGGACGTGCCCGTGAAGGCCGCGTTGAACTGCAACAGCACGGCGCGGATCGAGTGATCTTTGGGCCATGTAGCCAGCGTCTTAACGGCTACAGGCACTTCGGTTCCGTCATCCATGACGCGAATGTTGGTTGCATCAAATAGCACACCAGGCTTGAACGGCAGGGAGTTGCTGACCAGGTTGGCCGGCCCATCGCCGGCGTAGGCGTGCACGACGATCGGAACCGTCTGTTTCGCGCCGGGCTCGTCGCCGCTCCCGCTGCCCGCGTATGTGAACTGCACGGACGCCGTGGCCTTGTTGCCCGCCGGGTCGCGCGCAACTGCGGCGAGTGTATGGCTCCCCTCCGTCAGCGATTTGGTGTCGATGGTAGCCGTGTACGGCGCGGTAGTAAGTTCGGGACCGTATGGCCGCCAGTCGATAGAGAACTGGACGCCGGCGATGCCGTTCTTGTCCGAGGCGGTTGCGGTTGCTGTGAAGCTTTCATTAACCGTTGCACCAGCCTGGGGACTCGAGATTGCCACCGATGGCGCGCCGTTATCGACGATAAAGCTGACTCCGGCTGAGGTGGCGGTGTTGCCCGCCGCATCCCTGGCTCGCGCGGTGGCAGTGTGCCGGCCGCTAGTGAGCGCATCCGTATCTATGGTAGTCGTGAATGGCGGAGTTGTTACCTCTTTCCCAACTGCATTGCCGTCGATGTAGAACTGCACGCCGGCAACCCCGGTGTTATCCGTAGCGCTGGCCGTCAGCGCAACGATACCGCCGACTATCTGCGGCAGCGGAGCCACTGCCACAGCAGGCGGAACCGTATCGGAAAGCCCTGTCTTGAACGTGATTGACGCTGTCGCCGTGTTTCCTGCCCGGTCGCGCGCAACTGCGGCCAACGTGTGAGAGCCGCTCGCAAGCGCCGCGGCGTTGATGGCCGCGCGGTATGGCTGCGCGGTCACTTCTGCGCCATAGGGCTTCCCGTCGATCAGGAACTGCACGCCGGCTACCCCGTTGGTATCGCTGGCGCTCGCCGTTGCTGTAAACTTGCCGCTCAGAGTCGCGCCGGATGCCGGGCTGGTGATCGCAACCTGCGGCGCGCGGTTGTCGACGATGAACGAAACGCCCGCCGACGTCCTACGGTTCCCGGCCGCGTCTCTCGCCACCGCCGTAACGGTATGCCTTCCGCTACTCAACGTTCGGGTGTCCAGCGTGATTGCAAACGGTGCAGCCCTGTCTTCCGCCCCGAAGGCCTTTCCATCGATCCTGAACTGAACGCCAATCACCCCCACGTTATCTGTGGCGGTAGCCGCTATCGTGATCACTCCGCCCACAACGGAGGGAATCGCTCCCACGGAAACCGCCGGCGCGGTCTTGTCTGCTCTCGGTGGGCTAAACACCGCCCCCGCGGCCAGTCCGCCGGGCAACAGGTTGGCCGTGGCTGCGGCAGCCGTCAGAGCGCCTAATAGCAGCAAACATCTCGGGATGGTTCGCATGGGGTACTCTGAGTCCTTTTCTTCAGTGAAGTCCCCGGACTGCTGGATCAGCTCCGAGGTTTTTTGCGAGCGGCATGGGCCGGGCCGCGCGCGGTCTTGCTTCTGGAGCGCACTCGGACTAGCAGTTGTTCTGCCACTCTCGATTCACTGATGTAAGAGGCACATAGCGCCATGAATAACTGTCAATGCCGGTGTTTTTGACCCTGTGGATGTAAAAATGCGCGCGTCTGCGACTAAGTGGAATTAATAAATCTGGCGCATCCCCACGCGGGCGTTGCGGGCCTACCCCAATATGAGAACAACGCCGTCACGCGCCAATGGGTGAGTACTTGTTAAGAGGCGTTGGGAAGCCAGGAACTATACGCGCGCAGCAACTCGCTTACGCGAGTCAACACGGCATCGGCCGGCTGTCCCGCTTTGATGATCTCGATTGGCCCTCTGCCTGTTGGGCGCCAGCGCTCGAAGAATCGCTCCGAGGGAAAACCCCGGAAGATGCTGATGAGCGGAACGCCGGCCGCAGCGGCCACGTGCTGGCCGGCTGAATCGTACCCAACGTACAGCCTGCTCGCGGCTATTGCCGCCGCGAAACTCGCGAACGATCCGGAGAGTACCTGTACACGCGCGCCGGAAGCCTCGACGGCCCTGCGGACGCGCTCCGCCTCCTCCGCGCTGCCGCCGGAATCGATCGCGACTGGAACTCCCGTTGCGGCAAGCAGCCCCAGCAGGCGCGCCTCGAAATCTCCTCCGAAACGCTTGGCCGGGTTGTCGCCGACGCCCAGGCTGACGGTGATTGCGCCCTGCGCGCCTGGCGCAGCGGCCGGAGCTATGTAGGGCCGCGCGTCCGTCACGCCGAACACCTCTCCCGCCCACCGCCGCGCAAGCGCCGATAGCGGCTCGTCGCCATCCCCGCCGTAGCTGCGGCTCTCGAAAAAGCAATAGCGGTCCTCCGGGCACACGGGCAGCAGCCCGAGCTGCGATAGCCGCGAATCCGGATCGACTACTATCGCATTCGGCTGTTCGAGCCACGGCGCGCGCAGCCGCTCTTCGAGACTGCCTCCGTACGATACGGCCAGGTGGAAAATGCGCGGGTCCGCAGCGAACAGATCGTAAGACTTGCGCGGCGCGACGAACAGTATCTCCGCGGCCGGGAAGCGCCGCTTCAGCGCGTCGAACAGCACGCTCGTTATTGCGACATCCGCTCCGAGCGTGACGCGCGACAGCACGAACACGGTGGAGGGCTCCGGACCCGCGAACGGCCGCGTTCGACGCACGCGCTCATATCGCGCGCGCAGCTCTGCGCCGTTCAACTCCGGCCGCACCGCCGCGATCACCTCGCAGAAGATGTCGGCGTAGGTGTCAACCAGGCGCGGCTCAAAGCGGTCGGACAATCCCTCCGCTAGTACGCTGAATAACTCCGGCACGCGCAGGTGTGAGAACAGCTCGCGCGACCATGGCTCGCCGCGCAGACACTGTTCGAGAACCGTTCTATAGATACTTCCCGACAAGCAGGTCCAGTTTCTCCCGCGTATGCGCCGGGATCTTCGTGCGGTCCGTGATGATCGCGTTGTCGAGCGCCTTGGCGCACTTGCACTCGCGCCCTTCGGGCATCTGCGCCACTGCGCGCGCAACCACCTTCGCGGCGTTCTCGGCGTTCTTGACGAGGTTCGCGACGATCTGGGCCACCGTTACGTTATCGTGGTCCGGATGCCAGCAGTCGTAGTCGGTGACCATGGCCACAGTCGCGTAGCAAAGCTCGGCTTCGCGCGCCAGCTTGGCCTCCTGAAGGTTTGTCATGCCGATGACGTCTATCCCCCAGGAGCGGTAAACGTTCGACTCGGCCTTGGTCGAAAACTGCGGCCCCTCCATGCACAGGTACGTGCCACCCAGCTTTGAGTTCACGCCAACCGCCGCGCATGCCTCGTGCATCAGCCGCGCCATCTCGGGGCAAACCGGGTCCGCGAAGCTGATGTGCACCACCAGTCCGTCGCCGAAGAACGTGCTGGCGCGGCCGTGCGTGCGGTCGAAGAACTGGTCGGGAATCACGAAATCCAGCGGCCGGTGCTCCTCTTTCAGCGAACCAACCGCACTGAGCGAGATCACCCTCTCGACCCCCAGCTTCTTCATGCCCCAGATGTTGGCGCGGTAGTTGATCTCCGACGGCGCAAGCCGGTGGCCGCGCCCGTGCCGCGCTAGAAAAGCCACTTCCCTGCCCGCGAGCGTTCCCACCACGTAACTGTCCGAAGGCTGCCCCCAGGGCGTGTCTATCGCGATCTCGTTCTGCTGCTCGAAGCCGGGCATCGAGTACCGCCCGCTGCCGCCGATAATTCCGATGCGGGGTGACATAGATTACTCATTAAACCGCAGGCGCGCCCGCGGCGTCTCGCGTCCGCAACGCCGGTGCAGGCTCGAAGCAGCGCGGAAGATCGGGTCGCGGGCGGACTTCGCGCCGGTATGGTTAATCAGACCGACTGGCGCTGCGCGCCGGCGGGTTCAGACTATCTCCTCGGCCTCCGCATCCCACCGCAGCGTGCGCCCGGAGCGGTAGCTGTCCACCGCCATGCGCGAGGCTATCGAGACACGGTAGCCGAGCTCAAACGGGCAGTTCGGCTCGCTGCCGGAGCGGATACAGTCGAAGAAGTTCTGCAGATGAGCCAGCGTCGGGTTCGACACTTTGGTCCGGCCCACTATCTCCGCGGCCTGCGGCCGGTTCACCTTCTGCGGCTCGTACTTTACGATGCCACCCTTGGTGATTGACAGCGTGCCGTCGGTGCCGAGCACGTCTTCGCCTACTCCCGGCTGGTTGTTCCCGAAGCCCGAGGTCCAGGAGAACAGCAGGTCCTCCGTGTGCTCCATGACGGCGCTCATGGTGTCGGGCACCTCGCGGCCGTCCTTCCACAGGTAGATCCCGCCGCGCGCCGTCACTGCCTTCGGGATCTCGAGATCCAGCGCCTTGTACCAGAACGCCAACTGGTGGCACATGTTCTCGTAAAAGTTGCCGCCGGAGTAATCCCAGAAAAACCGCCAGTTGACGTACCTGTTTGCGTCGAACGGAACACTCGGCGCGTCTCCGATGAACGCGCTCCACCCTATGTTCTCGGGCGTCATATCCGGGAAGACCGGCCGCGACCACTGCGGCTTTCCGTGCGGTGTGTTGCGGTACATGTAGGCGTTGATCGCGGTTACCTTTCCCAGGTTCGCGGGAGTAGCTAACGCCATCGCGTCGGCGATCTGCCCGCTCGAGCATCCCTGGTGGCCCACCTGCACGACGCGCTTCGAGCGCAGGTACGCCGCGCGCATGCGCCTGGCGTCCTCCAGCGTGAACGCCATGGTTTTTTCCTGGTAGACGTGCTTGCCCGCGTCGAGCGCTGCAATGAACTGCTCCGCGTGCAGGTGCTGCGGCGTCGCGATGATCACTGCGTCGATCGACTGATCTTCGAGAAGCCCGCGATAGTCCGTATACGTCTTAGCGGCGGGAGCAATCTCTTTGGCGGCCTCCAGCCGGCGCGTGTACACGTCGGCTATGCCCGCGAACTCCACATCGCGGCACCGCACCGCCTCACGCATAAGCTGCGTTCCGCGGTCGCCCGCACCAATGATGCCGAGCCTGATGCGGCTGTTCGCGCCCAGCACGGAGACCGGCGATGCTATCGTGCCGGCCAGCCCTGTGGCGACCTGTCCGATAAACCGTCTGCGGGAACTCATCCTGCCGTATTCTCCAGTGTCATCCAGCGTACCGCAGCGCCTGCGCCGTCATGGTCAGCCGTCCGCCCGCCGCGGTGAACGCCTCCAGAACCCTGCGCGACTTTTCCGGATCCAGCGTCTCTATCGCGTCCACCACCACCTCCACGTGCCGGTCCGGCCGCAGCAGTCCCATCGCCGCTGCACGCACGCAATACTCGGTCACCACCCCGTAGACGACCCACCGCTCCGCTTCGAGCGCATCGATGGCGGCCCGCAGATTGCCAGCCTCCATCAACTCGATCACGTTCTTCTCAACCACGATCTGCGGCGCGTGAACCGGGACGACGCTCGAGTCCGCCGGCATAGCCACGCGCCGCTCTACAAGCGTCGCTTCGGCCTTGCGCTGGCCGATGGTGCCGGCGATGCAATGCCCCGGCCAGTCGCTGAACTCGGGGTCGTTTTCGGCGTGCGTATCGGCCGTGGAAAGGATCGTGATGCCGTGCGCGGCCGCGTGCCGGTTCAGTGCGGAGATCGCTGGCAACACCTTTTCCGCACCTGGCACGTACAGCGCGCCCGCGGGGTACATGAAATCCAACTGGGTGTCGATGTCCACGAAAACGGTTTTCATATCCCCCTCCGGGCCTCTTCGAGCAGGCGCCTCAGGGAGGCGCTGTACTCAACGCCGAACTCCTGCGGCTGTTCGTGCATGCGGCACCCCTCGGGCAATCCGGCCAGGCTCCTGGCCGCGTATTCGCGCGCGGCTCGCTCGTCCGCCAGGGGCCCCGTCAGCTCGCCCGCAGCCATTATACGGTTCACCAGCGGCCGCGCCTCTCCATCTTCGATGCGTTCATCCCAGCGCGTGATGCAGTCGTGGTCCGCATAGCGCCAGATCTGCTTGCCCCCGGGCATTACGAGCTTGTCAGTGCTCAGCTTTGTCGTGTAACGCGTGCTACCGTTTGTCTCGATCTCGACAAGCTTGTAAACCGCCGGGAGCGACGGCGCGTCGGCCGAGGTCGCCAGTTCGGTTCCCACTCCGAACGCGTCGATCGGGGCGCCATCCCGAACCAGCGCGCGGATGCGGTACTCGTCCAGGTCTCCGCTCGCCATGATTTTGGCGTCCGTGAGCCCGGCGCGGTCCAGGATGCCGCGCACCTCGCGCGAGAGCGCTGCTAGATCGCCCGAGTCCAGCCGCACGCCCCAGAGAGGCCGGCCGAGCGCCGCCGCTTTTCGCGCGCCCTCGACGGTGTCGTAGGTGTCAATCAGGTAAATCGTGCCTTCGCCCAGCAGCGTCTGCAGGCGCCGGTACGATTCCATTTCGCTCGGAAACGCCTGCACCCACGAGTGGGCCGCCGTTCCGTACACCGGAACCCCGTACCTGAATCCCGTGAGCACGTTCGACGTTCCGATGCAGCCGCCGATGTAAGCCGCCCGTCCCGCGAGCACGCCAGCTTCGGGCGAATGCGCGCGCCGCGTGCCGAACTCCACAACACTTCTGCCTTCCGCCGCGGCCACCACTCGCGCCGCCTTGGTCGCCACCATGCTCTGAAACGCTACGATCGAGAGCAGGTACGTCTCGGCGATCTGCGCCTCAATGATAGGCGCGCGAACGGTCATCAGCGGCTCGCCCGGGAACACCGGCGTGCCTTCCGCAGCCGCACGCACCTCGCCCGTGAACCTCAACTCCGCGAGGAAATCGAAGAACTCCGGCCGCACTCGCGCAAACTGCGGCAGGCTGCCAAGATATTCGATCTCCTCGCGCGCGAAGCGCAGATCTCCCAGGTACGCGACCGCCTGCGGTATGCCGCACGCGAGTACGAACCCCCTGTTCTTCGGCAGCCGGCGTATGGACATCTCGAACGTTGCGATGTCGCGATGCATGCCGGCCTCGAAGTACCCCGCCGCCATGGTCAGTTCGTAGAGGTCCGTCAGGAGTGCGTTCATAGAGGTCAGGTCTCCCCGAAGCTTCCGGGAGATGCCCGTGCTTCCGTGCAGCGCCCCCAGACTATCTCAGCGCCGCCGCTGCGGGCAATCCATCTTGTATGCTGTCCATTTGGCCCGTTTCTACACCCGCCCCGAACTGATCGCCGCGCGAGAGGAGTGGCGACGCGCCGGAAAGACCGTCGTCTTCACGAACGGCTGCTACGACCTGCTCCACCCGGGGCACATCCGGCTGCTCGAGAGCGCCCGCTCCCTCGGCGACATACTCATCCTCGCGCTTAATACAGACGCCAGCGTCGCCCGTCTCAAGGGCCCTACGCGCCCGCTCATACCAGAGCAAGAGCGCGCCGCCCTCGCGCTCGGCCTCGAGGCGGTCGATGCGGTGACTCTGTTTGGCGAGGACACCCCGCGCGAACTCATAGCAGCGGTGCTCCCCGATATACTGGTCAAAGGAGCCGACTGGGCCCACTGGATCGCCGGCCGCGAGGAAGTTGAGGCCGCCGGCGGCAGGGTTCTAGCCCTCCCTTTGGAGCCCGGATACTCCACGACTGGGATCGTCGAACAGATCCTCGCGCGTAAGCTTTGACTCACCCCGCAGTCCGCGATCTTCTGGCCGGCTTGGCGCGCCATGCGGCCTTCCAGGAACTGGTGCGCGCCGTGCTCGCCGAGAAGCCCGGCGAGCCACAGAAACTCTCTGTTTCCGGCTTGACGCTCACGGCCAAGGCGCTCTACACCGTGCTGCTTTGGCAGGCAGTCGAGCGGCCCATCATCGTAGTCGTTGACGGCAACAAGCAGGCGGAGTCGCTCTTTGAGGCGGTCGAGGCTTTCTTCGACCTGGTCGTCTCCAGCCGTTCCTCCCGCCCACAGTTGCTCCCCGCGCTCGACGTGCTACCGTTCCAGCGCCTGTCGCCCCACGCCGAAATCAGCGAGCAGCGTGCCATCGCGCTCTGGCGTATGGCAACCGAGCGGGTGCCCATCACCGTCACGCCTGTCGCGTCCGCGCTGCTGCGGACCAATGCGGCCGAGTTCTACCGCCAGCTCGCCATCTCGCTTTGTCCCGGTGACGAGGTGCCGCTCGACGATCTCACCGCCCACCTCGAAAGCATCGGTTACGAACGCCGCGACCCGGTCGAGATGGTCGGCGAGTATTCCGTCCGCGGCGGCATTCTGGACGTCTTCTCGCCTGAATCCGGCCAGCCTTACCGCATCGAGTTCTTCGGCGACGAGGTGGAGTCTATCCGCCGTTTCTCGGTGGACTCACAACGCTCCGTCCTGAAAGTTGCGGATTGCACGCTCCTCCCGCTCATCGAAGAGCCGAAGTCGCGCCAGCTTTTCATCGAACTCGGCCGCGCCATCGGCGACGAAGGCGTCGAGACAACGGGCGAGCCGTTCGCGGGCTGGGAGGCGCTGGCGCCGCTGGTCCGCCCGCGCGCGAGTTCTGTTTTTCGCCTGGCTGACCGCCCGATCGTCATCTGGGACGAGCCGGAGCAGCTTCGCGGAGCGGCCGAACGGCTATGGAAGCGCCTGGAAGACCCCGAGCGCCCGATGCCCGCCGGCCCGGGAAGCATCTTTCTCACGCACGAGCAGGCTACCGAAGAGATCGCCGGCGCAACCCGCATCGAACTGCGCGAACTCGCGCTCGACGAGTCCGGCGGCGGCCTTCACATCCCTTCCCGGCCGGGCATGAGTTTCCAGGGCAACATACAGGTGGCCGTGGCCGAAACGCGAAACCTCCTTCAGAACGGCGGCCGGGTGGCGTTTTTCGCGGGAAGCGGCGGGGAACTGGAACGGCTGGCCGAAATACTGCAGGAGTACTCAATTCCCTTTCAGCTCGGCGTCGACCCGTCCGAAACCATGCCCGCATACCTGGCCGAGCGCACCTGGGCCGGTTCCGTAGCTAATACCTTCCTTATCAAGGGCCTGGTGCGGCACGGCGTGGTTCTCCCGGACGCGCGGCTCGCCATCATCGGCCTTGAGGACCTTTTCGGGCGCGCCGCCTACACGCCCCCGAAGGCGGCCGGCGTCCGCACCAGCCTGCAGGCGTTTGCCGCAGACCTTGCCGATCTCAAGCCCGGCGATTTCGTCGTCCACAACGAGCACGGTATCGGCCGCTTCCTCGGACTCCGCGAGATCGGACAGGGAGCGCAGGCCGGCGAGTACATGCTGCTCGAGTATGCCGGCGGCGCACGCCTCTACGTTCCGCTCACGCGCATGGACCTCGTGCAGAAGTTCCGCGGGTCCGGCGAGTCCGCGCCCGTGCTAGACCGCCTCGGCGGAGCCACCTGGGCGCGCACGAAAAGCCGCGTCAAGGCGCGCATGCGCGACATGGCCGACGAGTTGCTCAAGCTCTACGCTCAGAGGAAGTTGGCCCATGGGTTCTCGTTCTCGCCGGATAGCAACTGGCAGCGCGAGTTCGAGGATGCTTTCGAGTTCGTGGAGACCAGCGACCAGATATCCGCCATCCGCGACATCAAGCGCGACATGGAGTCCGAGCAGCCGATGGATCGCCTGCTGTGCGGCGATGTTGGCTTTGGCAAGACGGAAGTCGCCATGCGCGCCGCTTTCAAGGCGCTCGGCGACGGCAAGCAGGTGGCTGTGCTGGCTCCTACGACCATCCTTGCTTTCCAGCACTTCGAGACCTTCAGGCGCAGGTTCGCTCCCTTCCCTGTTCGCGTCGAGATGCTCAGCCGGTTCCGCACGAAGAAAGAAATCGAGGCCATCGTCGCCGACATCGGCGCCGGGAAGGTGGATATCGCGATCGGCACACACCGGCTGCTTTCTAAAGATGTAGAATTTCGCGACCTGGGTCTTCTGATCATTGACGAGGAGCAGCGATTCGGCGTCCGCCACAAGGAGCGGCTGAAGCAACTCAAACAAAACGTTGATGTTTTGACGATGACGGCAACGCCGATTCCCCGCACACTACATATGTCGTTATTGGGGTTGCGCGACCTGTCGGTCATCGAAACACCGCCGAAAGACCGGCTGGCGGTCCATACCGTGGTGGCGCCGTTCGACCCCGATCTCGTCAAAACCGCGCTGGAACAAGAACTTAGCCGTGGCGGGCAGGTCTATTACGTCCACAATCGCGTAGACACCATCTATGCGCGGGCGGCGATGCTTCAGCAGCTCCTGCCGTGGGCCAAGATCGGCGTCGGCCACGGCCAGATGAGCGAAGGCGAGCTTGAGAAAGTCATGCTCGGCTTCATGCAGAACAAGTTCGATGTGCTTGTAGCGACCACCATCGTCGAAAATGGCATCGACATCCCGCTCGCAAACACCATAGTTATTGAAAACGCCGACCGGTACGGCCTCTCCGAGCTATACCAGCTTCGAGGCCGCGTCGGCCGGTCCAACCGCCGCGCGTACGCCTATCTTCTGGTGCCGCCGGACACGGAGCTGAGCGAGATCGCCCGCAAGCGTCTGGCGGCGCTCAAGGAGTTTAGCGACCTGGGCGCCGGGTTCAAGATAGCCGCCCTCGACCTCGAGTTGCGCGGCGCGGGCAACCTGCTAGGCGGCGAGCAGCACGGGCACATCAACGCCGTCGGTTTCGACATGTACGTCCGGATGCTGGACGAGACCGTGCGGGAACTGAAGGGCGAAGAGGTGCCGCCCGAGGTTCACGCCAACCTCAGCCTGGGGCTGGACTTGCGCCTGCCGCCGGAGTACATCGCCGACGAGCATCAGCGCCTGCGCGCCTACAAGCGCATCGCCGAGGCGGCCTCGGCCGCCGACGCCGAGCGCGTGCGCCAGGAACTGGCGGACCGTTACGGGCCGCCGCCCGAAGCGCTCGATCAGCTCCTGGGGTACTCGGTTCTCAAGAGCATGGCCGAACACCTTGGGATTCAAAATGTTGAGCGCCGCCAGGGCATGCTGAACCTGAAATTCCACCCCGAGTCCCGGGTGGATCCGGCGAGGCTCATGGGGCTGGTAGGCGCGACGCCGGGCGCGCAGTTCACCCCCGCCGGAGTGCTTCGCGTCCCCCTTGACGGCGCTCATTCGCCTTCCGCCGTGCTAGAACGAGTTCGAGGCGTGCTGGAACAGTTGCAGGGGACGTGACCTCGTGCCGCTCCCAACGTCACCGAAACCAAACACGTTGCTAGAATGGTCAAGGCTATTGTCATGCGTACGAAGTCTGTAGTTTTGCTGTGCCTCCTCGGGCCGGGAGTGGCAGTATTCGCCTCGGGGATGCCCCCAGCCGATACGCCCAAACCCGACTCCAATATCAAGGTCGTCGAGCAGATCGTTGCCAAGGTAAACAACGAGATAATCACGCTCGGAGAATTGGAGCGGTCGCGTATCCAGATCGAGGACGCGATCAAGAGGCAGAAGCTGCCGCCGCAGCAGGCCGAGAGACTCCTGAAGGAGGCCGAACAGCATCTTCTCCGGGACAGGATCGACAATTTGCTGCTGGTGCAGAAGGCGAAGGATCTCGAGATCGACGTTGAGAGCGATGTCAGCCGGGCCCTCGCCCGCATCCAGCTCGAAACCAAGATCTCCGACCCCGAGAAATTCCAGCAACTCGTCCGCGAACAGACCGGGATGTCGTTCGAGGACTATAAGCAGCAGTTTGCCGAAGACCTCATGCGGCAGCAGGTGATCCGGCGCGAGGTCGGATCGCGCATCAATATCCCCACGGCGGAAGTGAAGAAGTACTACGACGAGCACCCTGACGAGTTCATCCGCGACGAGTCGGTAGTGCTGCGCGAGATTCTCATCTCCACCGAGGGCAAGGACGAGGCCGGAGTGGCAGCCGCCGAGGCCAAAGCCAAGGACATCGTCGCGCGCGCGCGTAAGGGAGAGAACTTCGGCAACCTGGCGCGTGACAACTCCGACGCCGCAACCGCCCGCGACTACGGCCAGTTGCAGCCTTTCAAGCGCGGAGAGCTGAGGAAGGAACTGGAAGACATCGTCTTCAACCAGGAGCGCGGCTACGTCAGCGACCCGATAAAACTGCCGAACGGCTTCCTCATCGTCAAGGTTGAGGAGCACTACCAGAAGGGTTTGCAGCCGTTCGAGGCGGTCCAGGAAGAGGTTATGAACAAGCTGTACATGCCTCGCCTGCAGCCCGCGTTGCGCGACTACTTGACCAAGCTGCGCGAAGACGCCTTTCTCCAGATCCGCGCCGGGTACGTCGACACCGGCGCCGCTCCGGGCAAAGATACGTCGTGGCAGGATCCGGCGAGGCTAACCCCTCAAACGGTGACGAAGGAGGAGCTTTCGGAGCAGCAGCGGCGCCGCCGCCGGCTGCTTTGGCTGATCCCGATTCCGGGGACAAGCGTGCCGGTTAAGTAAGAGGAGCGATGGACATCCGGCTGCGCGCGGTCGTCCCCGGTGCGGCGATGGCAGTCCGGAGCCGCCGTTTTCGAACGCCACGCGCCGGGCGGTTACGCGCCTGCGCCTCCGCGAATACACGAGTTTAATGAAGACTGTCTACATCAGCGACCTCGAGCCCGGCCAACAGGCTACGGGAACCTTCCTCGTCCAGCACAAGGAGATCCGCTACAAGCGCTCCAGGACCGGCGCGGATTCCGGCGATCCCTTCCTGTCGCTCACGCTATCCGATCGCACCGGCGATCTGGACGCGAAAATGTGGGACAACGTGGCCGGCGTCATGCTCAGCTTCGAGCAGGACGACTTCGTCGAGGTCAAGGGCGTCCTCCAGATCCATAACAACCGCAAACAGTTCACCATCCACCGGCTGCAAAAGATCGATGGGCCGGCCGTCGACCTCGCGGATTTCCTCCCCTGCTCCAGACGCGACCCCGAGGTGATGCGCGCTGAGCTCCGCGGCTTCATAGAGAGCGTCTCCAACCCGCACCTGCGCTCGCTTCTGGAGCTCATCTTCGGCGACGACAATATCGTCAGGCGCTACGTGAGGGCGCCCGCGGGCAAGTCCGTGCATCACGCCTGCATCGGCGGGCTGCTCGAGCACGTTCTCTCCGTCTGCGAAATGTGTTCAAGCGCGGCGCGGCAGTACAAGATCATCGATCGCGACCTGTTGATCACAGGAGCGCTGCTGCACGACATCGGCAAGATAGAGGAGCTCAGCTACGGCCGCAGCTTCGGGTACACTACCGAAGGACAACTGCTCGGGCATATCGCGATCGGTATGCGCATCGTGGGCGACAAGATCCGCGAACTGCCGGATTTCCCGGTCCGGCTGCGCACCGTCCTTGAGCACATGATCCTGAGCCACCATGGCGAACTCGAGTTCGGCTCTCCGAAGGTGCCCATGTTCCCCGAGGCGATGCTGCTCCACTATCTGGAGGACCTCGACGCCAAGATGGACTGCATGCGGCGCGTCATCGAGCAGGACTCGAACGTCGAGGGCCACTGGACCGGCTACTCCGCGCCGCTCGAGCGCACGCTGCTCAAGAAGGACGCATACATGAGCGGCCCGGCTGCCGCCGAAACGGCCGCGCCCGCGGCGCCGGCCACACTGGAAGATCTCGCCGCCCGCCTGCAGGTCCACTTCCGGGGCGGCAAGGAGAAGTAGATGGCCAGGCAGCGGCCTCCACGCGCAATTCCGCCTCCGCTCGAACTGGACTGCCTGCGCGAACTCTGGAAGCTGGGCCGCCCGGCCGCAGTGCGCGAGGTCCAACATGCGCTGCAGCCCACACGCGAGCTCGCCTACACCACGGTGATGACCGTTCTCGAGAGGCTGGTCAACCGCGGGGCCGCTTCGAGACGCAAGTCGGGGCGGTCATTCGTTTATGAGGCAGCGGTCTCGCGCGAGGTCCTGCGGCGCGCCGCGGTGAACGAGCTTCTGGCGAACTTCTTCGATGGCTCCAGCGGTGAACTCATGGCGTATCTACACGCGCACCAGCCCGCCGCGGCCGCTGCCGCGGCTGCCGGAGGCGCACCAGCAAGCTCCGCCGCCGCACCGAACACGTTTTCGACACCCGGCGATCCGGCCCCGGTCGCTGCTTCGCCGTCGCCTGCTGGAGTCGATCAGGCATCGCCGGAAGCCGAGCCCGAGTCTCCCCGGTTCGACCCCACTCTGCTATAAGGCGGCGGGTTTCGCAAGACAGTTCCGCCTGGAGCGGGCTGGAAGCGCTGTCTGGACGCTCGCACGCATCCAGCCCGGCAGACCGCAGCAGCGCCTTACCTCTGCCCGGCTTCTCGCTCGATTGCCTCGAGCTCGCGGCCGGCCTCGGCCCAGCGTCCCTGCGATGCGAATGTACGGTACTGCCGCAGGTGTTCGCGAATACTGTCCAGCCGTCTCTGCAACTCGGGTGAAGGCTGCGCGGGCGCGGCGGCCGGCTGAGCCTGAGCGGGTTCGGCCGCGGCGGGCGCCTGCATCGAAACCGGCGCCATCTTCATATACGCGGAGAGAGCGGCGACCGCCTGATCGTAGTTGTCCGTGTAGAACAACTGGTCTCCCATAACCAGGGCGACCTTCTTGAGCTGCGGCATCCGCGCGTCGCGCGCCTGGATGTAGATGGGCTGGATGTAGATAAAGGTGTCGGCCAAGGGCAGCACCAGCAACTGGCCCCTCAGGACTTGCGAGCCCTGCTGGTTCCAGAGCGAAAGATCTTTGGAGATTATCTGGTCCTGGTTGATGCGGGCCTCCACCTGCATCGGTCCGTAGATAAGCGCCTGCTTGGAAAGCTGGAATACCACGAGTTCGCCTAGCTTGTCGCCGTCGCACCGGGCCACCATGAGGCCAATCATGTTGTCCTTGTTGCGGGGCGTGAAGGGAATCGTCAGCAGGAACTCGGGATCCTTCTCGCCTGGCAGCGCGGCGACGATGTAGGTGGGCCGCATGGCGTCCGGCCGGTCGGCCTGTGCCCGCGCCATGCGGGGCACGTCCCACAGGTCCTCGTTGTTATAGAAGGCCTGGGGATCCTGCATGTGATACGTGCGGTAAACCTCGGCCTGCACCCGGAAGAACCGTTCCGGGTAGCGCGCGTGCTCGCGCAACTCGGGAGACATCTTCGAGAACGGCTGGAACAGGTCCGGGAACAGCGCCTGGTAGGACCGTATGACCGGATCCGTGTCGTCGAAGATGAAAATCTGCGTGCTCCCGTCGTAGGCATCGATGGTGGCCTTAACGGCGTTGCGCATGTAGTTTACGCGGCCCGCCCCGGTCACATTGTAGTGACGCGAATAGGGGTGCGCGGCGGAGGTGGTATAGCCGTCCACGGTCCACACCAGCCTCCCGGAGTCGGTCAACACTAGGTAAGGGTCGTCATCCCAGGTGAGGAAGCCGGCCAGGGCCTCCAATCGCCGCCCCACATCGCGCCGTATCATCATGCGGCTGTTGGGGGTTAGGTAGCCGGTGAACAGCACGTTCGGGTCTGATTCGGACAGCGCCGCCGCCAGCCGCATCCAGAACGAGGACACCGGGAATCCGCCGTTACCCGCATACTTCGCCAGCACGTTTCCAGAGCCCGCCGGGTAGTTGAACTCGCGCTCCGCGGTGTTTACGAACACGGGCTCGTGCACAACCTCTCCGTAATAGATCTCCGGACGAGTGAGCTTCAGGTTCGGCGTGAGCACCTGGGGAGGCGCGTCCTGGATGATAGGCACCGGCAGGCCGTTCTCCGTGATCCGGTTCGCTTCAGCCATCACAACGCCATAGCCGTGCGTGTAAATGAATCGCGGGTTGATCCAGTTCTGGGCCGAGGCCGGCAACTGCGTCATATCGAGCTCCCGCGGCGAGACCATCACCTGCCGGAGCTGGCCGTTGATCACGTAACGGTCAACGTCCGTATCCGAGAACTTGTAGTAGGGCCGCAGCGCCTGGATTTGCGTGATGGTGTCGTGAAACGCCTGCCAGTCCCACAGACGCGCGTTGCCGAGCACGGCGCTGTGCTCCGCCGGGTCGAAACGCGTTTCGAGCTTTGCGTGGTAGTCCACCTCTTGCAACTTCTTATCGAGGCCGAAGGCGGATCGAGTGGCCTGAATGTGCCTTTCGATGTAGGGCCGCTCGAGCGATATCTCGTTCGGCTTCACGTAGACCGAACCCATGATCGCCGGCACGAGACTCCTCAACACCAGCACGGCGGGAACCAGCAGCAGCCACCTCCACCGGCGCGTGGCGGAGAATACCGCCGCGGCCAGAACGCAACTGATGATAGCCGCCCACTGCAGCGGCAGCCGGTAGTGCTCGTCCACGTAGTCCATGCCCACCATGAACCCGTGGTCGTTCAGCAGCAGCGCGTAGCGCCCGAGGAAGAAGTTTGCGGCCAGCGCCAGCAGCACTACCGCCGTCACGACGCGCAGGAACTTCGATTCGAGGCCGCCCTGGAGGCGCAGATCGCGAAGGTCCAGCGTCGAGGCGTCAGAAAAGCTGGGGAACTGGTACCTCAACTGCCAGGCACGCGCCACGATGATGTAGCCGGCGATGGCGACGAGCGTCAACGCCAGCACGTAGTTCAGCAGCACGGTCCAGAACGGCAGGTCGAACAGATAGAAGCCGAGCGGCTTTCCGAACACCGGGTCGGTCCAGCCTCCGGCTGCGCCTGCCATTCCCCGGCTGCCGAGATAGCGCGCAACCGGCCAGGGGGCGATCGTGGCTCCCGCGATCATCAGCGAGATGAGCGCGATGACAGCGGCCGAGATGCGCGCGTAGGTCTTGTGTCGCTTCAGCCGCTCACCGGCGAACCGCATCGCGCGGGCTTGCGTCACCATGAGGACGGCGAACGCGATAGCCGCTCCCGCAAGCCTCGGCCCGAAGGAGTACAGCAGCATGTCGAGCCAGGTCGGCACCTGCCGCATCTCTTTCCACCACTGGTATTCGATGACGATCCCCGCGATGCTTTTGGCTCCCAGCAGCAGCACGGCGACGGCAATGGCGGCGATTATGAGCCACGGTCTGCGGCCCGATTCCTCGCGATACTCAAACTCACGCACCAGATACCCCACTTCTCTGCCACACGATCTTGCCCGCGACAACCGTTGCCACGGGCCCGCCGCGGAACCGGTGGCCATGCCACGGCGAGTTGGCGCTCTTTGAGAACGAACGGCTTACGTCATATGTCCAGTCCAGGTCCGGGTCGAAGATCGTCACGTCGCCCGGAGCGCCCGGGTTAAGATGCCCTCTGCTATCTAATCCCAGGATACGCGCTGGGCCGGTGGAGAAGAGCTGAACGAGCCGCATAAGGGGCAGCTTCCCCGTGTGGACCAGCTTCTCGAGCGCCACCGCGAGCGCCGTCTCGAGCCCGATTATGCCGAAGGGGCACTTCTCGAACTCCTGCATCTTTTCAGAGCCCGGGTGCGGCGCGTGATCCGTCGCGATGGCGTCCACCACTCCGGACGCGAGCGCCTCGACGAGGGCCTCCCGGTCCGAGGAGCTGCGGATGGGCGGTTTCATTTTGAAGTTGCTGTCGTAGGGGATCATGTCGCCCTCGTCCAGCCCGAAATGGTGCGGCGTGGCCTCGCACGTCACCCTGAGCCCGCGTGCCTTGGCTTCGCGAACCATCTCCAGCGACCGCCTCGACGAGATGTGCGCCACGTGGAAACGCGCGCCGGTCAGCTCGGCGAGGAGCAGGTCGCGCGCCACCATGACGTCCTCGGAGGCCGACGGGATGCCGCGCAGCCCCAGACGGGCCGAGACGCTGCCCTCGTGCATATCGCCTCCGGCGGAGAGGTTCAGATCCTCGCAGTGGTCGATCACAGGGATGTCGAAGGCGCGCGCGAACTCCATGGCCCGGCGCATCACGCGCGAGTTCATCACCGGATGCCCGTCGTCGCTGATAGCGACGCAGCCGGCCTGCCGCATGGAGCCGATGGCGGCAAGCTTCTCGCCAGCGCTGTCCTCGGTAATTGCACCGATGGGGAACACGTTTACAACCGCCGAGCGGCTCGCACGCTCCAGGATGTAGCGCGTCACGGTGGCGTCGTCGTTCACCGGCTGCGTGTTCGGCATGGCGCAGATGGCGGTAAAACCGCCCGCCGCTGCCGCTTTGGAGCCGCTCTCGATGGTCTCGGCGTGCTCGAAGCCGGGCTCGCGCAGATGCGTGTGCATGTCGATGAAGCCCGGGGCCACCACGAGGCCCGTGGCATCGAAGGCCACCGCTCCGGTGGCGTGCTGATCGCCGCCCACCCGGACCACCAGGCCGCCCTTGATGAGCACGTCGCCGATCTCGTCCCGCCCTGTCGAAGGGTCCAGTATCCGCCCGTTCTTGATCAGCAGTTTTGGCATAGGATGCGCTCCAGCACGGCCATTCTCACGGCCACTCCGTTTTCCACCTGATTGAGAATCACGGACCTCTGCGAATCTGCTACGTCGGAGGCGATCTCGCGCCCGCGGTTGATCGGCCCGGGGTGCATGACGATGGCGTCCGGCCGCATCAGGTCCAGGTGCTCCAGCCTGAGCCCGTAGAAGGAGAAGTACTCGCCTGCCGGGAAGGCCTGCTCGTGCAGCCGCTCGAATTGCACGCGCAGCATCATGACCACATCCGCGCCGGTGATGGCCTCGCGAATGTCGTACGTTATGCTGACGCCCGGCGCGATGCCGGCCAGCTCTTTCGGAACCAGCGACGCCGGCCCGCACAGCACCACCGACGCCCCGAACTTTGACAACAGGTAGACGTTAGAGCGTGCGACGCGGCTGTGCGCGATATCGCCGATGATGGCCACCTTCAGGCCGTCGAGCGAGGGCCGGTGGTCCAGGATCGTGCGCGCGTCGAGCAGAGCCTGAGTCGGGTGCTCGTGCGTCCCATCCCCCGCGTTGATGATCGGCGTTGCGGGCAGGTGCCGCGCCAGGAAGTGCGGCGCTCCGCTGGCCGCGTGCCTCATGACGATGGCGTCCGGCCGCATCGCCGCGAGCGTGTTCAGCGTGTCTACCAGCGACTCGCCTTTCGAAAGGCTGGACGTCGATGCACTGATCGAGATCACGTCCGCGCCGAGGCGCTTGGCCGCTATCTCGAAGCTGGTCCGGGTTCGTGTGGACGCCTCGAAGAACATGTTCACCACCATCCGCCCGCGCGCCACGTTCAGCTTCGGGAACGACTCGTTCGGCGCCGGCTGAAAATCTTTCGCGCGCGCCAGCACCGCCTCAATCTCTGCGCGTTCCAGCGCCTCTATGCCGAGCAGCCCGCGCATATCAATCCACCCTTTCCAACAGCATGACGTTCTCTGTGTTGTCTGTCTCGGTAAGCCTGACCTTGACGATCTCGCGCCGCGTCGTCGGCACGCGGCGCCCGACAAAACGCGCCTCGATGGGCAATTCGCGGTGGCCGCGGTCTATCAGCGCCAGAAGCTGCACGCGCGCGGGCCGCCCGTGGTCGAACAGCGCATCCAGGGCAGCGCGGGTGGTGCGTCCGGTGTAGAGGACGTCGTCGGTGAGGATGATGTCGCGCCCGGTCACATCGAACGGAATCTCGGTGGCGTTCACCACCGGCTGCACTGCAATCGTGGACAGGTCGTCCCGATACAGGCGGATGTCGAGGGTGCCAACGGGAACCTCGACGCCTTCGATTTCGCGTATCTTCCTGGCCAGGCGCTGCGCCAGCGGCACGCCGCGCTGGCGCACTCCGACGAAGGCCAGCTTGTCCGGGTCTTCGCTCTTTTCGAGCACCTCGTGGGCGAGGCGCACCAGCGTCCGGTCTATCTCGGACGCGCTCATCAACTGCATCTTCTCGCGCGTGGAGGCCATAGCTTTCCCAGGAAGATTAACACGATCGTATTTTGGCCGGAGTTTATAGGGATAAGGCTAGCGATATCCCGCGCACAGCCGTCGCGCGGCTCTGGCGCTCAGCGCGGGAGTGAAGCCCGTCAGACCGAAAGAGACTAGCCCATGGCGCAAGCCATGGGAACCCCGAGCAAAATCAAGCGGCCTCTGAAAGGGGCGTCAGAACGCGCCTCAGCGACTTGCCGGGCCTCTGCCTGGCGCTTCACATCGCCACAGTGGAGTCCGTCTCCACAGGGCACTTGGGGGGGGCGGGCTTCGAGCACGCGCAGAGCTTCAACCCTGCAAACAGAGCACAATCACCACAGGGGGCTGAAGCCCGTGTTGACAAACCCCTATCGGCACGGCTAAAGCCGTGCCCTGATACGAACCTCAACACGAATTCCAGCCGGCCCGTGCGTAGCTGAAGCTCCCGCAGCGGACTGAAATCCGCCCCCGAGGCTGCGAATCCGGGAGTGAAGCCCGCAGGGCGAAAGAGAGTAGCCCATGGCGTAAGCCATGGGAAACCCGAGCCAATGCAGGCAGCCCCTGAAAGGGGCGTAAGAACGGGTCTCAGCGCGTTGCCGGGCCAAAGGCCTTACGCCCCGATCCCGGGGGCTTGTTCCCAAGTACTCGCGATCCCGACGGCTTGCGCCGTGGGCTGCTTTCTTCCGCCCTTCTCCGGGTCCTCAACCCCACACGAAAAGCCTTGCATCAGGGCCCGACTTTAGGTCGGGCCGAACAGGGCCGAAATCGTTACGGTCTTTAGCCCCTGGAACCGGCGCGCCATCATCACAGAGGCAGAGCGCTGTTGCCGCGATCCGGCCGGCCTGGCACGGCGCTCTATAATGGTGTTTTCAATGCACATCGCCGCGGCAGGCCTCACGGCGCTCCCATGAACGATTCGGTCACTAACGGCAGCCGGGAAGTGCCCGAATCCGCCCCGGGCGCGGGGGCCGGACCGCCCGACTCAGCGCAAACCGCCGCGGAACGCCAGGAGAGCATCGTCCGCTCCGCCGGGATCGTCTCCGCCGCCGTGATGGCCAGCCGCGTGGCCGGCCTGATCCGCGAGATGGTCATGGCGCGGCTGTTCGGCGCGGGGATGGCCTTCGACGCCTTCTCGCTCGGCTTCCGCATCCCTAACCTCGCCCGCGATCTGTTTGCCGAAGGGGCGCTTTCCTCGGCGTTTGTGCCCACCTTCACCGAGTACCTCACCGTGAGAGGCAAGGCCGAGGCCGCGCGGCTGGCGCATCTCGTCGCTACCGCCATCATCGTGATCGTCGGCGCGGTTTGCCTGCTGGGGATGATCTTCGCCCCGCAGGTTGTGGGCGTTCTGGCATCGGGATGGACAAGCGATCCGGAGAAGTTCGCCCTCGCCGTGCGGCTGACGCGCATCATGTTCCCGTTTCTGCTGCTGGTGGCGCTCGCGGCGCAGGCTATGGGCATCCTGAACGCGTCCGGCAGCTTCGGCGTGCCAGCCATGGCATCCACGTGGTTCAACGTCGGCTCGGTGAGCCTCGGCGCGCTGATCGGCTTCGTGGCGGGGCCTCACATCGGCATCGCCCCAATAGAGGGCATGGCGTGGGGCGTGGTGCTGGGCGGTATGCTCCAACTGCTGTCGCAGGCGCCGAGCCTGCGGAAGAACGGGTTCCGGTTCCGCCTCGCCTTCGACGCCTCGCATGCCGGCCTGCGCCACATATTCCGGCTCATGGGTCCGGCCATCATCGGCAGCGCCGCCGTGCAGGTGAACGTGGCCGTGAACACGAACTTCGCCTCGCAGATCGCAGGCAACGGACCTGTGAGCTGGCTTCAATATGCGTTCCGGTTCATGCAGTTGCCGCTGGGCCTGTTTGGGGTGGCGATCGCCTCGGCCACGCTCCCGGCCATCTCGCGCAGCGCTGCGACGCGCGACATGGAGCAATTCCGCCGCACGCTGGCCGGCTCGCTGGGAACCGTTTTCCTGCTGACGGTGCCGTCGTCCGTGGGTCTGGCGCTGCTGGGTGAATCCATCATCGGGCTCATCTACCAGCAAGGGCGCTTCACCGCATACGATACGCGCATGACGGCGCTGGCGCTTTCCGGATACGTGATCGGTCTGGCCGGCTACGCCGCCGTAAAGGTTCTCGCGCCGGCATTCTACGCGCTAGGCAGCGCGCGCACGCCGATGGTCGTTTCGCTGTTCTCGATTGGCATCAACTTCGTGGTGGCGTGGTCGATGACCCAGCGGGCGGGCATGGGCCATTTCGGCCTGGCGCTGGCCACCTCCGGAGTGGCTATATTCAATGCCCTGGCGCTGTTCTGGTTGCTTCGCGGCCGCCTGCACGGCATACATGGCCGCGCGCTCGCAGCCAGCACGGCGAAGATAGCCGCCGCCTCGGCGGTGATGGCGGGCGTAGTGGCGCTCTCCAGCCACTTCGCGCTCGAGTGGGCCGGCACGGGCAGGCTCGGGCGGCTGGCCGACGTCGCCGTTTCCATTCCGCTGGGAGTTGCGGTCTTCGCAGCGGTTTGCTGGCTGCTGAGGGTGCCGGAGCTCGAGACCGCCATAGGCGCCCTGGCCGGGCCCCTCGGAAAGCTGAGAGCTGCGGGCGTGCTAAAATCAAAAAGCAATGGTCGCTGACCTACGTCGGGCGATCAGGTTGCAGGATCTCGACAATCGTATCGTCCAGCTGCAACACGAGATCGCCTCACTTCCACGGCATATCGCCGCAATCGAAAAGACTCTAGACACCCACATCCGCAAGCTCGAGGCCGACCGGGCCGCGCTTGCGGCCAACCAGCGCGAACGGAAGCAACTCGAACTGGAAGTTCGTGCGCACGAGGAGAGGATCTCCAAGCTGCGCGATCAGATGCTTCAGGCGAAAAGCAACGAGCAGTACGCAGCGTTCAAGAACGAGATCGAGTTCTGCGAACGCGAGATCCGGAAGTGCGAAGACCGGATACTCGAACGCATGAGCGAAACCGAAGCGCTCGAACGCAATGTCAAGATCGCCGAAAGCGCGCTCGCTGCCGAGAAGCAGCAGGTTGAGGCCGAGAAGGAGAGCGCTCGCGGACGTACCAGCCGCGATAAGCGCGAACTGGATGCGCTGCTCAAGGAGCGATCCAGCCTGGTTTCGGAGATGCCGAAACCCCTAGTCTCTACCTACGAGAGCATCCGCAAGAGGCGGAAAGGCATCGCCGTAGTCGAGGCCGTGGATGGCCGCTGCACTGGCTGCCACCTGACCATGCGGCTACAGTTCTATCAGGACCTCCGGAGGGGGGACCAGATCATGCGCTGCGAAAGCTGCGGGCGCATCGTGTACTACAACCCTCCCGTCGAGGTAGACGAGATCGGGCCCGCCGCCGAGGACGGAGTTCCGGTCGAGGTCCAGCACAGGTAGCCTCGCGCGCTTAACATCGGGCGCGGCGCGGGGCGAAGTGCAGCCCGGCGCGGCTCGCGCACCCTTTTCTTTGCGCCGCCCCGGATCAATCTCCAGACTCGCCGCCATAGTGTGCTAACTTCAAGAGTTGGGCATTTCTGTCCCGCAAGGACCCCCTATCAGGACGCAGTAAGACGGTCGCGCGCGGCCAGTCAAACAGGGAGTACTCACTGTGAAAGTTTACGAAGGAAAGGACATTCGCAACGTCGGTCTGATCGGCCACGGCAACAGCGGGAAGACCTCGCTCGCCGCTGGGATGCTGTTCGCATCGGGCGCCACCAACCGCCTGACCAGCGTCGATGAGGGCAACACGATCACCGACTTCGACGACGAGGAGATCGCGCGCAAGGTTAGCATCTCCACAGCCATAGCCGCCGTCGAGTGGAAGAAGACCAAGCTGAACCTGCTCGATACGCCGGGCTTCAACATCTTCATCAACGACACGCATGCCGCGCTCATCGCCGCGGATGCGGCTCTGGTCGTCGTGGATGGCATCGCCGGCGTCGAGGTCATGACGGAGCGCGTGTGGAACTTCTCAAACGAGTTCGGTCTGCCACGGGCGCTGGTAATCAACAAGCTCGACCGTGAGCGCTCCAGCTTCAGCCGCGCGCTCGAGAGCATCCACGAGAACTTCGGCCGCACGGCCATTCCGATCCAGTTGCCAATAGGCGCCGAACGCGACTTCAACGGCGTTGTGGATCTGGTCTCGATGAAGGCTTACACCTACACCGCCGGCGGTGACGGCAAGGGCAAGGAGCAGGAGATTCCGGCCAGCATGGCAGACGCCGCCCGCACCGCGCACGAAGCGCTCATCGAGATGGTGGCCGAGGGCAACGACCAGCTCATGGAAGAATACTTCGACCAGGGTTCGCTCTCGCCTGAACACCTGCTTGAAGGCTTGAAAGCGGCCGTCAAAGAACGCCGCATCTTCCCTGTCCTGTGCGCCGCGGCCAGCCTCAACATCGGCACCGACCGCATACTGGATTTCATCGTCGATTACCTGCCCGCTCCCACCGAGCGGAACGCCATCAAGGCGAAGTCGGGCGACGAGGAGGTCGTTCGGCCGGTCTCGGAATCGGAACCCGCATCAGCCTTCGTTTTCAAGACCATCGCGGACCCGTTTGCCGGCCGCATCTCCTACTTCAAGGTCTACTCCGGTTCCATAAAGAACGACGCCAACCTGCAGAACAGCCGCACCGGCACCCTGGAGCGCCTGGCGCACCTCGGCGCGCCTCTAGGGAAAACCATTCAGCCCGTCACCGAACTGCACGCTGGCGACATCGGAGCGGTTGCGAAGCTGAAGGACACCCTGACCAACGACACGCTGGCCGACAAAGGCGTCACGCTGGCCTACGTTGGCGTGAAGCTGCCCGAGCCCTCGATTGCCTACGCCATGGAAGCCAAGTCGCGGCAGGACGAGGATCGGATGGGCAATGCCATCGCCAAGATCCTGGAAGAGGATCCCTCGCTGCGCTTCTACCGCGACCCGCAGACGAAGGAGTTTCTGCTCGCCGGCAGCGGCCAGCAGCACGTTGAAGTCATCGTCAGCCGCCTCCGCCGGCGCTACAACGTCGACGTAACGCTGAAGGCGCCGAAGATCCCGTATCGCGAGACCATTCGCGGCACCGCCGACGTCCAGGGCCGCCACAAGAAGCAGACTGGCGGCCACGGCCAGTTTGGCGATTGCTGGATCAGGATGGAGCCGCTCGAGCGCGGCGCGAACTTCGAGTTCGTCAACGAAATCTTCGGCGGCGCAATTCCGAAGAACTTCATCCCGGCGGTCGAGAAGGGCATCCTCGAGGCCGCCGAGAAGGGCTACCTGGCTGGCTACCCGGTGGTGGACTTCAAAGTGACCCTCTACGACGGCTCCTACCACGACGTGGATTCCTCGGAGTTGTCCTTCAAACTGGCTGCGCGGAAGGCGTTCAAGGCTGCGATGGAGGTGGCCAAGCCCGCCCTGCTCGAGCCCATCATGAACGTCGAGATCCAGGCCCCTGTTGAGTACGCGGGCGACATCATGGGCGACCTCAACGGGCGCCGCGGCCGCATCTCCGGCATGGAAACGCGCGGCGGAACGCAGATCGTCCGCGCGCAGGTCCCGATGGCCGAGATGCTCACATATCAGAACGACCTGATCTCGATGACCCAGGGCCGGGCGTCCTTCACCATGGAGTTCAGCCATTACGACTTCGTCCCGCAGCTCCAGGCCGAGAAGGTGATCGCCGCAGCCAAGGCAGCCAAGGCCGGCGAGGAAGAAGAAGAGGAGTAGAGCGGGTTGGGGCCGGGGAATGTGGCCTCCCCGGCCCTCTGCCTCCAGCCCCTGTTCGCCTTATCTTCCCAAGACGGGCTCATTCAGGCCAATACTGCCCAGAGTTCCAGGCCCGGTCCGGCTTGATTCTCCGGGTCCGGATGGGCTAAAGTGGGGCTTCGACTGGGTAAACGAGCCGTAAGCCCGAGCTTACTCAGGGTCTTGGGCTGATCTCCACGCCGGGCGTTTCCGGTACGTGCATGAGGACTATCAGTAGAGTCACAGTCTGTATCGGTTGCCTGGCGGCGGTCGTCGTGCTTGCGGGATGCGGTCCCTCGCGAACCGTGCACCAATTGGTTCCGCATACGCCTCCCGCTCCAGTGTTCATCACCCCGGATCCTCCCGCCCTGGAATCCCGCATTTCTCTGAGCGCCGACCGGCCCGTGTCGCTGCTCGCTGAGTCTTCGGTGAAGCAGGACCTCGCCGCCGAGATCGTGGGCGAGGCCGAGTATCATTTCCAGCTCGGGAAGCGCAAATACCAGAACGGCGATTCGGATGGAGCCCGGCGCGAGTTCGACCGCGCGATGGATCTGCTCTTGAGCGCGCCGGAATCCGCCATGCCCGGCACCCGCGGACCTGTTGAGCGGAAGATCGAGGAGCTGCTCGAGGCTATCTACCGCTTCGATCTGGCCGGCTTGGGAGCGGGCGACAGCGCCGAACCGGGGTACGACCAGGCGCCTAGCGACGAGATCCCGGAGATGACCTTCCGCGTGGATCCGAAGCTCAAGGACCAGGTGCTCGAAGAGGTGCGCGCCACCGCCTCGCAGCTTCCGCTCGATGTGAACGACGCGGTCCTGTCCTACATCGAGTACTTTTCGACGGAGCGCGGGCGCCGCACGCTGCTGGCCGGCCTCAGGCGCGCGGGGCGCTACAAGGACTTGATACTCCGCATCCTCGACGAGGAGGGCGTGCCGCAGGAGTTGATTCACCTGGCGCAAGTGGAGTCGGGCTTCCTGCCGCGGGCGAGATCGCTCAAGCAGGCGGTTGGCATGTGGCAGTTCATCAGGGCGCGCGGGAAGGAATACGGTCTCGAGCAGACCGCCTACAAAGACGACAGGCTCGATTTCGAGAAATCCACTCGCGCCGCCGCGCGTCACCTCCATGACCTGTACCAGCGCTACGGCGACTGGTATCTGGCCATGGCCGCCTACAACGCCGGCCCTGGCGTCGTCGACCGCGCGGTGGAGCGCACCGGATACGCGGACTTCTGGCAGTTCCGCAAGCTGAACGTCCTGCCCCGCGAAACCGCCAACTACGTCCCCGTGATTCTGGCCATGATTATCATGGTGAAGAACGCACACCAGCACGGGCTCGAAGGCATCGAGACGGACCCTCCCATCGAGTACGACACCGTGGACCTGGACGCCCCGGCAAGCCTGCAGCTTCTCGCCGACATTGCCGACGCGCCAGTCTCGGAACTGCGCGATCTGAACCCGGCTTTGCTGAAGAGCGTAGCGCCGGCCGGCACCTTGCGCGTACCAAAAGGCGCGGCGGACCGCTACGCCATCCTCGCCTCAATACCTCCCGCGAAGCGGCTCCACTGGCGCGCGCAGCGCATAGCCAATGGCGACACGCTCGCCGATATCGCGCGCAAGTTCCGCGTCACTGAGGAAGCCATCGCCGCCGTGAACTCGGGCGCGCCGGAAACAGGCGATCTGCTTCTCATCCCCGTGCCCGAACAGAAGGCGGCGGCTTCCAAAGTTGTGCGCCGCCGCGCGTCGCGATCGGCGGTGAAAGCGCGCGCGACGGCTTCGCGAAGCACGGCGTCAAATGCACGCAAGAGCGCATCGTCGAGCGCGCAGGCAAAGCGCACGACAACGGCGAAGTCATCGTCGAAGGCCGCCTCTTCGAAGCGATCTGTCGCATACTCGGCATCGAACGCCGCGTCTGGTTCGAAAACCGTCAGCCGCTAATCGCAGTTCTCCCCGCAACCGTATCGCCATTTTTTGCTTGCGTTTGCATGAAATCGCGTTATTCTATGTGGTGACTACGCTCGTACAGGAGGCATGCAAAATGTTTCACGGATTCGATTTCGCCCGAGAGGATGACGATCGGGACGATTTCGATTACAGCGACGAGCATGTAGAACTTGAATCCGACCTAGAGGAGTACGGGCCGGAAGAAGACGAAGAACAAGAGGGAGAAGAGGAAGACAAAATGCCCGCCGATACGCAAACCCCGTTGGTCCCAATGACTGAAGCTGCCGCGCCCGCAGCGCCGAAACGCAAGGCGCCCGCGAAAGCCGGCAAGAAGAAGGCCGTGAAGAAGGCTGCCGCTAAGGCGCCCGCCAAGAAGGCTGCAAAGAAGGCGGCGAAGAAAGCCCCCGCGAAGAAGGCTGCGAAGAAGGCTGCGAAGAAGGCGCCCGCCAAGAAAGCGGCGAAAAAAGCGCCCGCCAAGAAGGCCGTGAAGAAGGCTGTAAAGAAGGCTGCAAAGAAGGCGCCGGCGAAGAAAGCCGCAAAGAAAGCAACCGCCAAGAAGCGCGGCCGCTAAGCACACTTTTGACGGGCCGCCGGCGAGTGGCCGGCGGTCATCCTCACGCCTGTTTGATAATCGCGATGCAGCGTTGATAGAGCTGCAGGAGTGCCTCCGCGTATTCTTCCGCGGTCTTGCTGGGTTTGCCCGTGTAGCCTGCCGCGGGCGCGCCCTTTCCGTATCCCGTTGTGACCGCGATGAATTTCATGAGATCCAGCGCGATTTCTTCCTTGCTCCGCATTGGAGCGGGCCGGTTGTTTTCGGGATCCATACGTGATTCTCTCCTTAGCCAGGTGAGGCAGGGCAAACCTGGGCTACGCTCTTAGGGTACCCCAATCGAAATGCCGGTCACCGCGCGGCGCCACATCCGCAAAATGCGAGGGGGCGCCCAATCGCACCTCGTGGAGGCGAGCGACGGCCGCTTCTACGTCGTGAAGCTGAGGAACAATCCGCAGCACCGCCGCGTGCTCGTAAACGAGTGCGTCGCTTCGGTGCTGCTGCGGTATCTCGAGATACCCGCGCCGGAGGTCCGCGTGGTTGAGCTCGATGCCGCGTTTCTCACCGCCAACCCCACGATGGCTATCGAGCTTGGCGGCAGGCGCATCCCGGCTGAACCTGGCTGGCACTTCGGCTCCTGCTACCCCGGTCACCCCGACCGCATCGCCGTTTACGATTTCATTCCCGACGCGCTTCTCGGAAGGGTTGTCAACCTGCGCGACTTCATCGGCGCGCTGGTCTTCGACAAGTGGACCGCCAATGCCGACGGCCGCCAGGCCGTGTTCTTCCGCAGCGTCGTCAGTGAGTGGTCACCCGAGCGCACGGTCGCACACGAAGCGTTTGTCGCGTACATGATCGACCAGGGCTTCTCGTTCAACGGCCCGCACTGGGATTTTCCCGACGCTCCGCTACAGGGGCTCTACCACCGCCCCATGGTCTACTCCGGAGTGCGGTCCGTGGCCGATTTCGAACCCTGGCTCGAACGCGTCGTCCACCTGCCGGCCGATGTTTTGGACGAGGCGCTGAGGAGCGTTCCGCTGCAATGGCTCGATGGCGAAGAGGACGAGCTCGAGCGGCTGCTGGAGCGGCTCTACGAACGCCGCGCACGAGTCCCTGCCCTGCTCGCGGCGGCTCGCGATGCGCGTCCGTCGCTGTTTCCTAACTGGGTCTGAGCGCAGCATTACAATTGGACTTCATGGTCCACCGCTTCATCCTCCACAACGACGAGATTCGCGAGGCGTCGGACCCCATCCTAGCCGCCGGGCAGATCGGCGCGCTCTCCGGCTGGGGCGTCTTCAGCACGCTTCGGGTTTCGGCGGGCGTTCCGTTCGCCTTCGAACGGCACTGGGCGCGCATGCAGCGCGACGCGCGGCTGCTCGCGGTTCCCATGCCTGATAATCCCGAGTACGTGCGCTCGCGGGTGTTGAGGCTCATCGAAGCAAACGGAGCCAGTGAAGCGACGCTGCGCGTGGCTATCCTGCGAAACCGGGGAGGCCTGTGGGAGGGCCCCGGCGAACGCGAGTTCGATCTCATCGCGCTCACAGCCGATCTCAAACACTGGAGTTCGGGCGTGCGCCTCGCCGTCGCCGAGCAGGCGCGGCACGCAGCTTCGCCTTTCCGCGGCGTGAAGATGCTCTCCTGGGCGCCCAACCTGGTGATGCTCGAGCGTGCCCAGCAGCGCGGCTTCGACGAGGTGATCCTGCTCAACGAGCGCGGCGAGGTCAGCGAGTGCACCTCGGCCAACATCTTCGCCGGCTCCGGCGACACGGTGGTCACGCCGCCCCTCGATTCCGGATGCCTGCCGGGAGTAACGCGTGAGTTGCTGGTCGATGAAGTGCGCGCGCCCGGTATCTCGGTTTGCGAGCGGGCGCTCTCGCTCGACGACCTGTATTCAGCCGATGAGGTGTTCATCACTTCCACCACTCGTGACCTGCTGCCGGTGCTGGAGATCGAGGGGCAAAAACTTGAGCCCAGGGGTGACCTCCGCCGGCGCCTCGAAGCGGCATTCCGTGCATACACAGACCAGTACGTCAGTTCTCATCCGGCCCGCCCGTGAGTGGTGCGAGGACTTGACAACGAGCCGGGCTATGCACAGACACTATTGCTCTGATCCCAATGCGGCCCGTATGCCCTGAGTGTGGGAGCGACAACCTCCGTTACTCCCGGTTGCAGAGTCTCCGCGAACGCGCAATGGTGCTGCTGGGCATCCGGCCCCTGCGCTGCCGCGAGTGCCGGGCGCGCTTCATTTCGCGGACGTGGAGTCTAAAGAGTGTTTTTTACGCGCGTTGCCCGCGCTGCTGGAGACAGGACCTGTCGCGCTGGTCTGAGGATTTCTACGATGTTCCGCTGCGCAGGCGCATCGCCATCGCGTTCGGCGCTCACAAGTTCCGGTGCGAGTACTGCCGCGTGAACTTCGTCAGTTTCCGGCCGCGCTTGATCGCCTACCGGCGCAGGCGCACGCAGCCGCGAACGCGCGTCACGAGCGCAGGAAAGTAACAGAACGTAACCGGCGGGTCTGCCTGAAAAGAAAAATGGTTCCAAGTGACCCGCGTGTCCTCAGCTTGTTCGCCAGCCGGCATGCACGGCCCGAACGTGGCAGCGGCGGTGTGCCCCGGATTTCTCGTCCCTCGCTCCCCGCGGCAGCTTTTGACCACCGCGGATCATCGCTCGGGAACGCCCGTGCAGTGACCGCTCACTGAAGCCGGCGCCTCGATACGGCCTTTCACTCGCCCGGAGCGACTGCCCCTTTCAGGGCCACCTCTCCGGGGTCGTAGTTCCCGGCCTGCATCTTCAACGCCATACCGGACTTCATCCCCGAGCCCGTTCGGCATCGAACTCCCTGCCCGCCGTTAGCGGGACAGTTCAACGTCCGATACCCGTTGCCCGGGTTCCGGTCCGGCACTCCCGGCGTTTCTTCAGGTCTGTGCTCCCCTCCGGGGCCGTAGCCCCTCGGGATCAACGCTCGACCCGATTGTCCGCCAAGAGGCTTACCTCCGCCGGAAACTTCAAATCGTTCGCTCCCCGCCACAGGGTCTTTATTCAAGTACCAGGCAGCGGATCATCGTTCCCGATCGACGACTTCCGGCGGGGCTCGCTGATTCCAGCGAACCTCTTGGAACCAACTTCATCATGCCCCGGATTCTACTCGGAGTCAACAAAAACCGAGTGCTGTCCAGCCTGGTTATCCGCAGCTTATTACCTGTTCAGCAGCTTACGTTTAGAGAGATATTACAGTGCGAATTTTGTGGAAAAACCATAAGAGCGGGTATTTGTTGCCGTACTTAGAACAGGGCTTGCTTGAATTGTTACTCCGCCCCGGGCCGCACGGCTAGCAGCATACCTGTGTCCGTCGCCACCCACAGCCGGCCCGCGCCCCAGGCGCAGACTGCGCGGGTGGCCACCGCGCGGTAGTCGGCTTCGATTTCGGTCCACTTCGACAGGTCCGTGCTGCGCAGCAGCTTGAGTTTGCCCGGGATGGGCGCCTGTAGCATCTGCCCGGGCGGCTCGACTGCGACCAGCCAGGCCGTGCCGTTCGCGAGCGCGACATCGGTGACCGCGCGGTCCTCGCGCCGGAACGCGCGAACGCTGGCGCCCGTTTTCAGATTCAGCGCGTGCACCTCGGACGGGTACGAGAACCTGCCTGTGAACTCAATTAAGGCCAGGCCGGTTCCGTCGGGCGCCGCGCTGATCCGTGAAACGTACCCGAAAACGGATGCTTTCGACTGCGTCCAGGTGTTGCCGCCATCGCCAGTCTGGAGCAAGACGATGACCGAGGGCGTCTCGCGCGGGGCGGCCGCGGGGTCCATCCAGTCCGGGAGACGGGAGCTGCGCCGCGCGGGACGGGTGCCGCCCGCTATCAGCCCGTGCTGGCCGTCGATGAACACCATATCGGCGTAGCTGATCGCATCCCGCCGCGACTTGTCGGTCCCTGTGTCCACCGCTCTCCAGTGCTCTCCCCCGTCCGAGGTGGCGAACACGGTGTCGCGCCAGCCAATCGCCCAGCCGCGCTGGGCATCCGCGAAGTAAACGCGGGAAATCCGCGCGAGATCCCGCGCGCGCACCCATGAGCTCCCGAAGTCCGAGCTGCGCCAGACCCGGTCGCCATCACCGAACCACGCCGAGCGGGCGTCCACGTAGAGCCACGCAGCCGGGGCGGGCAGATCGTGAAGCGCCCAGGAGCGCCCGCCGTCGCTCGTGACCAGGGCCGCGCCTCTCGTGCGCCCGTTTTCGGTTAGAACGCCCCCCGCCATGCCGCGCCGGTCGTCTGCGAAGCCCAGGCCATATAGCGACAGCGCGGACTCGTCCTTGTCATAGAAGTACTCCAGCGCCAGCCGATCGGCGGCGGGCAGGTTTCCCGCGGCCGTGAGCGCCATGAACAGGAGAGTGGTCGCAATTCGCACGGTTTCGAAGTTACGCGCCGAGGATACACCCGGATTACTCCGCGCGGAACCCTCAATTATGCCATCGCGACCTCGCACCCGCGTGTGGGATTCAGCCTTGCGCTGTGCGGGCAGGGTCTATAGTATTAAAGATCATCCGTACTAGGAGAGTTCTGGAATGTGGAACAAGAGACGGGAAGAAGAGCCCACGCCGAGGCCGGCTGCACCGCCGATGCCTTCATCAATTGATACCAGAGTGGAGTCCGCCCCGGTCGTGAGCGCTCCCGTGAAGCCGCCGGCAGTAGAACCGCCGCGGGGCGTCGCGGCCATCGGCAAGTCCGTGATCATAAAGGGCCAGATCCTCAGCCGCGAGGACCTCTGGCTCGATGGGGAAATCGAGGGAACCGTGGAGGTGCCGGAGCATCGCCTCACCATCGGGCCGCACGCCCGGCTCACTGCGGGCATTCGCGCCCGCGAGGTGATCGTGCTTGGCGCGGTGAACGGAAACGTCGAAGCAGCGGAAAAGATCGACATCCGCAAGGACGCGAAGCTCGTCGGCGACATCAAGACAGGCGGCATCATCATCGAAGACGGCGCGTATTTTAAGGGCAGCATCGATATCGTGCGCTCCGCCGACGCTCAGAAGCCCGCGCCGCAGGCGAAGCAGACCAAGGAGCAGGCCGCGGCTCCGGTCCAGGCGGCCGTCGCCGGCGAAAATCGGCGCTGAGGCAGTTCGGAGTTGTTTCTCGACCGCTGGAAGCGATCACGGCAGGCCGGCGGAGTCACCGGTCCTTCGCCGGCCGCTGCGGCGACTTCAGGCCCGCCCGAAGCTCCCCGCGCCCGCCGCAGCAATGGTCTGGAGCAGTTCTTCGCGCATATTCGCGGCGAAACCGGGCTGAACCTGCTCGATCTGTCGGGAGTGTCCCAGGCCAACGTCGGGTTCATCACGGAGCTAGGCCACCGGCTGTACTCCGAGGACCTTGTCGCGACCCTCGACCTCGCTTTCTCCGGAGGCGATTTCTACGAGCGCCAGCTCGACCCCGAAGCTCAGCAGCGCTTTCTCGATGAGAACTTCAATTTCCCCGAGCAAAGCTTCGATGGCGTACTGCTTTGGGACGTCCTCGAGTTCCTGGCTCCGCCGCTGCTCGACAGGGTGATGGAGCGCCTCACCGCCGTGGTCAAGCCGGGAGCGTACCTGTTCGCGCTTTTCCACGCGGAGACGCAGGGTGGCGCAGTCGCCGTCTCGCAGTACCGCATCGGCGACGCCGGCACGCTGCTGCTCACCGACCGCGGTTTCCGCGAGCCCGCTCAACTGTTCAGCAACCGTGCGGTAGAGAAGCTCTTTCAGGAGTTCGAGAGCGTCAAGTTTTTCCTGAGCCGCGATTCGCTGCGCGAGGTCATCGTCCGGCGCTGAAGCCTTCCGGTGACGGGAGAGGCCGCGAGCGGCCCGGCCGCGGTGGCTGCCATCACGCGCCTTTGGAGAAGCGATAGTCCCACGCGTTCCGCGCGATGCTCCGGAGTTCCTCCCCGGTGAATCCGAAGTGGCTGCGCACCAGTTCGAACTCCCGCGCGAGCGACGTGTGGAACATGGCCGGATCGTCGGTCCCCAGAACGACCGGCACGCCGGCGTCGAAGATGCGCCGCACCGGATGGTCCTCCAGACGCGCCACCGCGCCCGTGGCTACGTTGCTCGAAATGCAGATCTCGAGGGGTATGCGGCGTTCGCGCAGCTCCGCCATCAGTTCGGGGTCGTCCACGGCACGGATACCATGGCCGATGCGCTCCGCCCCCAGCCGCAGGGCGTTTCTCACCGATTCCGGACCCGCGGTTTCTCCCGCGTGGATGGTGAGCCGCAGCCCGTGGTCGCGCGCGTAGCGGAAGACCCCGTCGAACCACTCCACCGGACCGAGTTGCTCGTTGCCTCCGATCCCGAAGCCTACCACGCCTTTTCCGGCATAGCGTGCCGCCGTCTCGGCCGTGCGCTGGGCCCACTCCGCGCCCCACTGCCGGACGCTGTCCATGATCCAGTGCGTCTCGACGGGCGACTCCTCGCATTCGGCCAGGATCGCTTCGAACGTCGCGTCGAGGTCCTGCCCGCGCCACATGATCACCGCCGCCGAGAGCGTGATTTCGGCGTACCGGGTACCCTCGCGCTCGAGGCGCTCGAGCAGCCTCCGCGCGGCCAGCGCATAGTCCTGGGGCCGCCTCAGGCGCTCGATAACCCACAAGTAACTCTCGATAAACTGCGGAAAGTCGCGATACCTGTAGCGCCGGGATACTTCCTCCGGAGTCACCGTGGGGTCCAGTTCACATAGTGTTGCAGGCTCGAGCGAGCCCTCGAGATGCAAATGCAGCTCGGCTCCCGGCATGGTTGAGTGCATCGTTGCCATAATAGAACGAGACAGAAGCAGCCTCACCGCCGCCACAGCGGCTTACGGATAGCGATGACGCGCGAAGAGATAGATGCAATCGTGGGCGGGTATCATGGGGACCCTTTCCGAGTCCTGGGGCCGCACGTAGTCGACCGGAAAAAGAACGGCTGGGAGGTTCGGGCCTTTCTGCCGCAAGCCTCTGAGGTGGACGTTTTGGTGGACGGAGCGCCGGTGCGCATGATAAAGCGCCACCAGGCAGGCTTCTTCTCGGCGTCGCTAGAGGGCGACATGCGGCCTTACCGCTTGCGCGCCAAGACCTGGCAGGGCGACGTCATCGAGATCGAAGACCCGTACCGCTTCCCGCTGCTGCTCACGGATTTCGAGCTGCACCTCCTCTCCGAGGGCACCCACTACGAAAGCTATCGCTCTCTCGGCGCGCACATGATGACGCTCGATGGCGTTCCGGGCGTCCGCTTCGCGGTGTGGGCGCCCAATGCCGAGGTCGTCACGGTCGTCGGGGACTTCAACGATTGGGATACGCGCCGGCACCCGATGCGCATGCGGCACACCGGCGTCTGGGAGTTGTTTATTCCGGGCCTCAAGCCCGGTACGCCCTATAAGTACTTCGTGCGCTCCCGCTTCAACGGCTATCAGCAGATGAAAGCCGACCCTTACGCATTCTTCTGCGAGACGCCGCCGAAATCGGCATCGCTCATCTGGGACGTCGACTCCTATGAGTGGCACGACCAGGAGTGGATGGAAGAGCGCAGCCGCACCGACCTGCTAAGGCGGCCGTTCTCCGTGTACGAGGTTCACCTCGAAAGCTGGTTGCGCGGCCCGTTTAACACAACGCTGACTTACCGCGATCTCGCCGACAGCCTCGTGCAGTATGCCAAGCGCATGGGCTACACACACATCGAACTGCTGCCCGTGCACGAGCATCCATTCTCCGGCTCCTGGGGCTATCAGGTGATCGGCTACTACGCGCCGACGTCCCGTTTCGGCACCCCCGACGACTTCATGTACTTCGTCGATCAGTGCCATCAGAACGGCATCGGCGTGATCATCGACTGGGTGCCCGGCCATTTCCCCAAGGACGCGCACGGGCTCGCGTTTTTCGACGGCACGGCTCTTTACGAGCACGCCGACCCGCGCAAGGGCGAGCATCGCGAATGGGGCACGATGATCTTCAACTACGGCCGGAACGAAGTGCGGTCGTTCCTCATCTCGAACGGGCTGTTCTGGCTGAAGAAGTATCACATCGATGGCCTGCGGGTGGATGCGGTGGCGTCAATGCTGTATCTGGACTACTCGCGGAAGCCTGGCGAGTGGGTGCCGAACGTCTACGGAGGAAACGAGAACCTGGAGGCGATCGACTTCCTGCGCCGCTTCAACGAACTCGCCCACAAGGAGCCTGGCGCGATCACCCTGGCCGAAGAATCGACCGCGTTCCCGGGCGTCTCGCGTCCCGTCTATCTCGGCGGACTCGGCTTTACGTTCAAGTGGAACATGGGCTGGATGCACGACATGCTGAACTACTTCTCGCATGAGCCCATCCACCGCAAGTACCACCACAACCTCATCACGTTCAGCATGCTGTACGCTTTCACGGAGAATTTCGTTCTCCCCATCTCTCACGATGAGGTTGTGCACGGGAAGCGCTCGCTGCTCGACAAGATGCCCGGCGACGAGTGGCAGCGTTTCGCCAATGCGCGCGCCTTCCTCTGCTACATGTACGCCCACCCGGGCAAGAAGCTCCTGTTCATGGGCAGCGAAATCGGCCAGTACGAGGAGTGGGATTGCAACGTCGGCATCAAGTGGGAACTGATCCAGTTCGACTACCATCGCAAGCTGCAGATCCTCGTCCGGGAGTTGAACCGTTTCTACCGCTCGGAACCGGCGCTGTGGGAGATCGACTACCACTGGAGCGGCTTCGAGTGGATCGACATTAACGACGTAGACAACTCCATCATCGGGCTGATGCGCCGCGCCCAGGATCCTTCCGATTTCGTCCTCTTCTTCTGCAACTTCACTCCCGTCCCCCGGCTGGGGTATCGCTTCGGCGTCCCAGAACCCGGACATTACGCGGAGGTGTTCAACACGGACTCCGAAATGTTCGGCGGCAGCAACATGGGCAACTACGGGGGGGTGACGGCAGAGGCAGTACCAACGCACGGCCGGCCGTACTCGATCGTGATCACGCTTCCGCCGCTCGCTGTGGTGGCGTTCAAGAAGAAGCGGTAAAGGGCTCATTCCCTCGCCGCGCGGGCGAGGGCGCCCGCCCCACATCAACAAGAAGCTGTGCAAGGCCGGACGATTCGGACACCCCTCCAGTCGCCCATCGGGCGCCGACGAGTATTTGAGCCTATGCAACGGCCGCACCCTAACACACACGTGCATCTGGGAACTACAACTCTGGAAACCAGCTTTGTGGGGTGGACCCCCAGGTCCGCGGGCGACCCCCCGGTCGCCCATCGGACGTTGCGCGTCAGCGACTCCCCTTCACATCTCCAGCCAAGCCAGACCATGGGTGCCGCGCGATCCTGAACCCGCGCGGCAAATGCGCGTTCTGCGGGAGGTGTGCGTAAACGGCGCGCTGCTCGTGAGCTCGTTTAGGGCCGCGGCACGGCAGAGGCGCGCGCTCGAATCACTCGCGGAACTTCAGCTCAACACAGGCCTGTGCATGCAAGGCCCGCGCCCTGCCCTGGCTCTGAATTTGAGCCTGCAAGCTGCCGGCCGGAGTGCCCCAGACGCCCACTGGAGCTTCGGGCTGCTGTGCGCCACACTGCCAGGTTGCAGGAACGCCGGTTCGTCACCGCGCCGGTGCGGGGCCCGTTCCGGCAGGTTGCGCGGCGGGTTTCTGCTTCTCGCCCTTGTCCTTCTTCACCGGGCTGATCAGCACGTGGAAGTTTCGCCCCTCCAACCGCGGTTGGCCTTCGACGGAGCCGTACGGGCTCAGGTCCTGAGCAAAACGCACGAGCAGCTTCTGGCCGAGATCCACGTGCGCGATCTCGCGCCCGCGGAACTGCACCACGGCCTTAACCCGGTTGCCCTCCTGAAGGAAGCGGATCGCGTTCTTCTTTTTGAACTCGTAGTCGTGATCGTCTGTGTTGGGGCGGAACTTCACCTCCTTCACCTGGATCACGTGCTGCTTGCGCTTGGCTTCCTGCTGCTTCTTCTTGGTTTCGTACTGCCACTGGCCGTAATCCATGGCCTTGGCGACGGGCGGCTCGGCGGTGGGAGCGACCAGAATCAGATCAAGGCCCATTTCCCGGGCCCGCCGCACTGCGGCGGGGGTCGGCATTATCTCTACCTTGCCGTCCGGAAACACCGCACGCACTTCACGCGCACGGATCGCTTCATTGACGTTCTCCCGGATTCTGGGCTTGCGGGGTGGAAATCCTCTACCTGGATACATGCAAGTTGTCGGGGGCTGTATTCTCCATCAGAAAAAGGCTTTTCCCTACTCTATCGACATGCGGCGGCCACCGCAAGAGGAGTATTCTCCAGCGGCGGCCGGGGTCCACCCCTAAAGGTTAACCTGAGTTCACCTCCGGCGGAAGCTTTTTTCGCCCGCAATCGCGCCATTTCCGCCCCAAAACTCCGTTTGAGGCCCCAGATGAAAACCCCAGACGCGGGCGCATCCCGCAAACAGAACAAAATGCCCGAAATAAAAGCGCTTGCAGAGTCCCCGGCGGCTGATATAATCCAACACGCGGCCAAATTCATGTTGTTCAACCACCAAGCACAAGCGGCCGGAACAGCCTCGCGTGTCGACGATGCTGCCGATGCCGTTCAGCAGCTCGTACACGAACTGCGCAAACCATTGCGATCGATAGGCGAGATCGCGTACTACCTCGACATGGCGCTCCCGCTTGCGGACGCCCGGTCCAGGAGGCAACTGCTCGCGCTACAGCGGCAGATCAGGCATGCCAGGTGGATCCTGGACGATGCCGTAACGCCGCCAGATGCCGAGCCCTTACGGCTCAGTACGGTCGATCTAAGGGAGGTCATCTCGAACGCCCTCACCGGATGGCAGGCCGAAGATACGGCTTGGCTCGTCCTGGACCTTGAGCAGGATCTGCCGCTGGTTAAAGCCGACATCGGACAGATAGAGCAACTTATCCGGCGGCTAGTGCTGTTCGTCTCCGCGGATGCGCGCCGTGCGACGCGTCTGCGGTGCCGTGCTTGCGACGGGAGCGTCGCCATCGAGCTTACGCCTCCCGGCCGCATCGAGTTTCCGCCCACGCTGATCGCGCCCTCCGCCGGCCCCGGCATGGCGCTCGCGTCGGCTCGCCGCATCATCGACCGCCACGGGGGGCGGGTCGAGGTGGAGCGGTCAGCGGAGCAGGTCACGCTCCGCATCATCCTGCCCGCGGCCTGACACGTCCGCCGGCGGATA
>JBLNBX010000045.1:0-3571 GCA_050260275.1 bacterium | reverse complement strand
TGCCAATCCGGCCGGACAGCACGGGGCACCCGGTCAAGTATACCTCCGAAGGGACGCCGCCGCCAGGAGGGGTTTGGCAGGCCGCGAGACGCTCACGGCCTGCCGCAAGAATCACTTTTCGGTGAGCGCCGCCACTCCCGGAAGCGTTATGCCGGAGAGGAACTCAAGCGAGGCTCCACCGCCCGTGGAGATGTGCGAGATCTTGTCCGCAACGCCCGCGGCCTTGATGGCCTTCTCCGAATCTCCGCCTCCCACCACCGAGAGCGCGTCCGACGCCGCCACTGCCTTCGCAAGTGCCACAGTGCCCGTGTCGAAGGGTGGCTTCTCGAAAACGCCCATTGGGCCATTCCAGATGACGCTCTTCGCGGCCGCGATCTCCTTCGCGTACGCCTCGATCGTCTTCGGCCCGATGTCCACGCCCATCATGCCGTCGGGAATGGTTTCAACCTGCTGGTACGCCGCGCCCTCTTTCAACTCGGCCACTACCACGTGATCGACCGGAAGCACCAGCTTCGTGCCTTCTGCCCGGCTGAGCAGATCCTTCGCCAGGCCGACCTTGTCCTCTTCGACAAGCGACTTGCCCGTGGGCAGGCCCTGAGCGCGCATGAAGGTGTACGCCATCGCGCCGCCGATAAGCAGGCGGTCGACGATCTTCAGCAGGTTCTCGATTACCTCGATCTTGTCCGAAACCTTCGCGCCGCCCAGAATGCCAACGCACGGACGCGGCGGGTCTTGGGTGACCTTCGTCAGATACTCGAGTTCCTTCTCCATCAACAGGCCGGCGGCGGACTTAGGCACAAACTTCGTGATGCCTTCCGTCGAGGCGTGCGCGCGGTGCGCCGAGCCGAACGCGTCGTTCACGTACAGGTCGACGCCTTCGGCGAGCTGGCGCGCGAAACCGGGATCGTTCTTCTCCTCCTCGGCGTGGTAACGGAGGTTTTCGAGCAGCACGATCTGATCGCCGCGCTTCTTAATGGCCTCGACCTCGGGGCCGACGCAGTCCGGGGCCATTGTGACAGGCTATCCGAGCAGCTCCTCCAGGCGCTTGGCCACGGGGCGCAGGCTCATCTCCGGGTTGGGCTTTCCCTTCGGACGGCCGAGGTGGCTCGCCAGGATGAGCTGCGAGACGCCCTGATCGAGCGCGAATTTGATGCTGGGCAGCGATGCCCGGATGCGCTTGTCGCTGGTTATCTCCTGCCCTCCCGGCGCAAGAGGAACGTTGAAGTCGACGCGCATGAACACCCGCTTGTCGCGGAGCGGAAGATCGCGAATGGACAGCTTGGGCATGAATCGCCTCCTCACGAAAATGGAAGACCGGATACAGAATCAAGGATACAGAATGCGCGGGCTGCTCCGCTGATACATTCCGGTGTGGCGCAAAGAGGTGAGACGCACGCGGCAGCGCTGTTTCCGCACTTTGCGCGATGCCGGCACGCTCTGCTGCTGTTGGAGGCGTCGGCCGCGAACCGCGTGTCCGCCGCACGCCCGGCAACACGCAGCCGCGAACGCTCGTTCAGCGCCCGATTACGTTCCAGACGAACAGCAGGCCGATGGCGGCGCCCGGCAGCACGAACCTGTGAGGTTCCGGATCGCTCGCCAGAAACGCGACCAGCATCAGCAGAGTCGATGCCCAGATCACATGCCACTGCTGGGTAGTCGGATGCCACATCGGAACCGCCATCGTAGCACGGCTACCTCCGCCGCCCGCTTAAGCAAATTTCACGGACTGTACGCGCCTACGCGCACACGCCCGCCCGTGGCGGCGCTCACGCGCGGACCCGGCAGAACGACACCCGCGAGGTTCAGTGGATCGGCTGCGCCGATGGCGATCTCCTCGCCGGCGCTCCCCGCGCGCCGCACCGCGCGCAGCACATCCACCGCCTCGGGCGCGGCAAACTGCTCTCCCGTGAAACCTGCCACGAAGCGGCCGCCGCGCGCCTCGCCGCGGGCCTCCATCCGGCGCAGGACGACGAGCAGATCGCGCCACGGCGGCGCGATGGTCTCGCGCGCAAGAATGTCGCGGAACACTACGCCCCAGCGCCGCAGCAGTTGCCGCGCCAGAGGCTCGATAGAAGGCTCGGAGGCCGCACCGCGCAGCAGCGCCCAACGCCCGGCTGCGTGCCGCGGCCGCGCGCGCTTGCCCCGACCCTCGCCGCGCCGGCGCTTAGGATCGATGAGCGCGCGCAGGTTCTCGAAACCGTCGGCCGCAACCAGGCCCGCCGCCACGAGTTCCCAGAGGCCATCCTCAACCTCGCTCGGCAGGCGGTGCGCCGCGCGCACAAGGTCGCCGAAAAACGACGCGCCGCGCTCCTCCAGGGCCGCGAGCACGTCCCGCGCGGGGTGCGACAGGTTCGCGCTCCCGGACGGTGCGGCGAAGGCGAGCATCGCTTCGGCGTCCTCGCGCAGCATCAGTGTGACCGGCGCAACGCGCGTCGGCCGCACTCGCCGCCCGGCGGCGCCGTTCTCGAACGCCGGATGGGGCGAGATGCGCCCCCACATAACCTCTCCGGAAAGGCACAGGCGGTCGAGAAACTCCGGCGAGTACCGCGCCACGCGCCGCGGCAGGATCTCCGCTTCCCAAGCTGCTGCCGGCGCTTCGTAACCCTGCAACTGGCGAACGATCTCCAGCGTGCCCTCAACGCCATGCAGTTGACTGCCGCGGGCTGCATGCTGCCAACGCGTCAGGAAACGTACGAAATCGGCCGCCGAAACGGGCTCGATCTCGTTTCTCAACCGCCCGATTGTCAGCCGGTGAATGCGCGCGAGCAGCCGCCGGTTGCACCATTCCGTCTCAGTCGCGCCAGGCCTGAACCGGCCGCGCAACAGTTGGCCTTCCGCCTCCAGGCGCACGAGCGCCCGCTCTATCAGCGCCGGTTCGAGAGCGAGTTTGTGCGCCAGCTTCTCGGCCGTTGCCGGGCCGGTCGATTCCAGCCATCCGCGCAGTATCTCCGCGACCGCTTCCTCGCGAGTAGCCGGCGCGGCGCGCAGGTTTGTTGGCGTCGAGATCGCGGCATCGAACAAGCCATCCGGATACGCCGCGCGAACAACGGGCAGGCGCTCGGCCGCCACCCAGAACGTCGTTGCTCCGGCTCGCATCGCGGCCGTCCTCCGCGCGTCACGAAGCAGATCGAACCAAGCCTGCCACTGCGGCGCGGGCGGCGCAACCACGAGCGTCTGGAGCGCGTCGTGCAGTTCCTCGGCATCTCGAACCTCGGGCCAGCTCTCCGCCGCCACCTGCGCTATCGCATCCGCGTCCAGCGCTCCGATGCTGGCGGCCACCTCGGGCGCGAGCGTGCGCCGCAACTGCACCGCTCGCGTGCGGCGCTCCTCCATGGGCGTGTCATCGAGGAACGCATACGGGTTCGCGTTGAGAATCTCATGCGAGAACGGCGACGGATCGGGAGTCTCGACCGCCACCGTCCGTACTTCGCCCGCCTGCACGCGTTTCAGTAGCTCGACCAGCCCATTGAGGTCCATGGCCTCGTGCAGACAGTCGGAAATGGTCTGGGCGATTAGCGGATGATCGGGCGCCGGGCCGGTGCGGCCGGGAAACACAGTGTCGAGCAGGTCC
>JBLNBX010000044.1:0-23287 GCA_050260275.1 bacterium | reverse complement strand
GCGACCCTGGGGATGGCTTTTTCGCCGCCGTGCTAACATCGGAGTAGCTTGTAAATGGTTCAGATCGTTCCCTCAATCCTCTCCGCCGACTTCGCCAGGCTGGGAGAGGACATCCACAAGGTCGAGAAAGCCGGGGCCGCCATGCTCCACGTCGACATTATGGATGGCCACTTCGTGCCGAACCTCACGATTGGCCCCCCGGTGGTCCGGTCCATTCGCAAAGTCACCAAGATGACGCTCGACGTCCACTTGATGATCACGGACCCGGACAAGTACATCCCCGTCTTCATTGAAGCCGGGGCGGACCAGATCTCCGTCCAACAGGAGGCGGCGCTCCACCTGGACGCCACCATCCGGACCATCCAGGCGGCCGGATTGCCGGCGGGCGTCGTTCTCAATCCGGCGACGCCGGTGGCGGTGCTTGAAGACGTGCTTCATTTGGTAGACTACGTGCTGGTCATGAGCGTGAACCCCGGGTTCGGAGGCCAGAAGTTCATCCCCCGGGCGCTCGACAAGATCCGGGCTCTCGACCGGAAGCGGAAAGAGCTGGGGCTGAAGTTCGCCATCGAAGTCGACGGCGGCGTCAACACCGGCAACGTGGCTCAGCTCGTGCAGGCAGGCGCGGACTGGCTGGTGAGCGGCGCTTCGATTTTCCTGGCTCCCGACCCCGGCGCGGTTGTGGCGGAGATGCGCGAGATCGCCCGCGAGGCGACAGCAGTAAGAGTTTGAGCGGTACCTATGAAATCTCTTCGAAATCGGCTCCTTTTCGGTGGGGTGGTTGTGCTCGCGGTAGGCGGGCTTGCCGGCTGCGGTCGCAAGCACTATGAAAACCCGATCACGAAGGACACCCTCCAGCCAGATAAGGTTCTCTTCGACGCGGCGATCAAAGATGTAGAGAGGGGGCGCTACGAGGTCGCCCGGCTGACGCTGCAAACCCTCATCAACACCTACGACCAGAGCGAGTATCTCGCCAAGGCGAAACTCGCGATCGCGGATAGCTGGTACCGCGAGGGCGGCGCTCACGGGTTGGCTCAGGCCGAGGCCGAGTACAAGGACTTCATCCTCTTCTACCCCATGATGGAGGAGGCGGCCGAGGCGCAGGAGAAGGTCTGCACCATCCACTACAAGCAGATGGAGAAGCCGGATCGCGATCCCACGCACGCCCTCCGCGCGGAGGAGGAGTGCCGCCAGGTGCTGATCCAGTTCCCCAACAGCCGCTTCGCGCCAATCGCTGAGCAGAGGCTTCGCGAGATTCAGGAAGTCCTGGCCGAAGCCGAGTATCGCGTGGGTGTGTTCTACCACACGCGAGGGACATTCTACGCGGCGGCGAACCGGCTGCAGGGCCTCACCGACCACTACCCGCTCTACAGCAAGGCCGACGATGCGCTGTGGAAACTCGGCGATTCCTACGACCGCATGGGCCCGCGCTTCCGGCAGGAAGCCGGCAACGCTTACGCGAAGATCGTGCGCGAGTACCCGCTAAGCCCGCTGGCCGATAGCGCGAAGAAGAAGCTCGGAGCGCTCGAGATGCCAGTGCCCGATCCCGACCCTGTCGCGCTTGCGCGCATGAAGTACGAGCTGGAGAACCGCAAGGAGCCGGGGCTGATGAGCCACTTCTGGGGCATCTTCCGGACGCGCCCCGATACCAGTATGGCCGCCAAGTCCGGGCAGCCCGCCATGGAGACGCTGCGGCCCACTACTCCCGTCACTGTCCAGCTTTCACAAGCTGCCGCCGCGGAAGGGGCCGGTTCGGGTACCAGCGCCGAGGTCACCGCCACCACGATCTCCGGGCCTTCGGCGCTCGACACGCTGCCTGATGCGCGGCAGAACAGGCAGGGCGACGGGCAAGCCGAACCCACGAAACCGGAGACCGACGGCAGAAGAAATCCGTGAGCCGCATACTCCTGGCCGACGATAGTCCCCACGCCCAGCGCATGGGCGAGCGGATTCTCCGCGGTGAGGGGTATGAGGTGGTCGCCGTCAGCGACGGTGACACGGCGCTGATGCGCCTCGCCGATGTCGATCCGGACGTCATCCTGGCCGATGTATACCTGCCCGGAAAGTCCGGCTATGAGATATGCGAGCAAGTGCGCGCGAACCCGCGCTGGAGACACACGCGCGTGGTGCTGACAGCCGGGCTGCTCGAGCACATCGACGACGACTGGGCCGCGCGCTGCGGCTCGGATCTCGTCCTCAAGAAACCCTTCGAGCCTTCGGCCCTGATCGCCGCCATCGAGCCGCTCGTCGCGGCCGCCGAGGCCGTGCGCGCTGCAGAGGCCGCGCCGGAAGCGGCCGCCGAGAACCCGCCGGCATCGCCTGAAACAGCTCCCGTGATCACCCTCGAACCTGCCGCCAGGATCGCGGGCGGCGGCCCCTCGCCCGTTACGATCGAAGAGACCGTGCAGCCGGTTTCGGAGGTCGAGACGGTTCCCGATGGTCCCGCTGCTCCTGCCGCTCCCGCGCCGGAGCCGTACGCGCCGCCAGCCGTGCCCGACGCCGAGCGGATCCGCGCCGCCGTCACCATCGCGCTCGACCGCGCCATGCCCGCGCTCATCGACGAACTCACCGAACGCGTGCTCATCGCCCTCGGCCACTGATACTCGAGAAGATGCCCGACAACAGCTTCGATGTAGCATCCCAGATCGATCTCAACGAAGTGACCAACGCCATCCACCAGACCATGAAAGAGGTGCTGGTGCGCTTCGACCTGAAGAATTCCAAGACCCGCATCGAACTGAACGAGAAGGAACGCAAGATCCAGCTATCGAGCGCCGATGAGTTCAAGCTGCGGTCCGTCATCGAGATCCTTGAGGGCAGGCTGGTCAAGCGCGGTGTGCCGCTGAAAGGCTTGCAGTACGGCCCCGTCACGCCGGCTGCGGGATCCACCGTCAGGCAGGAGATCGCCATCCAACAGGGCATTCCCATCGAGAAGGCCCGCGAGATCGTCAAGAAGATCAAAGAGCTGAAGCTCAATAAGGTGCAGGCCTCGATCCAGGGCGACACCGTGCGCGTCAGCGGCAAGAACCGCGACGACCTCCAGCGCGTCATCCAGATGCTGCGTTCTACCGACTTCGGCATTGACGTGCAGTTCACGAATTTCCGTACGCTCTAGCCGATGCCGCGGCGAATAGAGACGCTCTTCATACGCGGTCCCGCCGGACTCCTCCAAGCCATGCTCGAATCAGGCGATGGCGAGCCTCGCGAGGCCGTGCTGCTGTGCCATCCGCATCCGCTCTACGGCGGCACCATGCGGAACAAGGTCGTACACCGCATCGCGCGCGGCCTGGGCCGCACCGGCGCGGCGGTGCTGCGGTTCAACTTCCGGGGCGTAGGCCTGAGCGAGGGCGCCTTCGACGACGGCCGCGGCGAACTCGATGACGCGCGGGCCTCGATGGAGTGGCTGCGCGCCCGCTTCCCCGAAACGCCTTACTCCATCGCCGGTTTTTCCTTCGGATCTCGCATTGCCCTTCGCCTGGCCTGCGAGCTGGGCACAGTAGCTCGGGTGATCGGCGTCGGCGTGCCCACCGGCGCGCCGGCCATCTCCGGATTGGCGCGGTGCCGCCGGCCCAAGATCATCATCCAGAGCACGCACGACCAGTTCGGCCCGCGCGAGGAACTTGAGAGACTATTCGAGACCTTCAGCGAACCTAAGCGACTGATCTGGATCGAGGCGCGGGATCACTTCTTCGACGGCGCCCTCGAGCACCTGGAGCACACCATCCAGCAGCTCGACTGAGCCTCGTGACCGGCCGCGCGCCGCATGTCCTCGTGAAACGGTTCTCAGGGCTCGGCAGCGCCGGCCTCCGCCGCAGTGGGTCCGTTGCGCAAAGACACAGCTAGCCGGTTGAACGATCGAAGAGGACGACTGCGTTCGATCTACAGCGGGGCGTTTGCGTGCTTGAGCTCGCGCTCGACGCGGCGCGTCGCGCGCTCACTGATGAGATCTGCAACACGGCTCAGCAGCCCCGGCAAATCCTCCGGAGCGATAAGCACCGTGTTGCTGCCCCCCTTCGCGCGTCCGCGCGTGTTCTGGTAAGCCGTCACGATGGCCGTGGCGGGCTTGTACTCCATGATGCGGGCGTGCGCTAGCACCTTTAGGCCGGCTTCGGGGGACTCCATCCGCAAATCACTGAGAACAAGCTCATATTCCTGTTCATCGAGCTTGCCGATCGCCTCGGCCGCGGACGCGGCCGCATCTACCTGATAACCCCCGGCCTCAAGTACCGTCTGAAGCGTTAATCGGGATGTTACGTCGTCATCAACCAGCAGGACACGGGCCAAATCGAGGCCACGGCTGCGAGAAGACTTCTGCATCTGTGCGGCTCTCAAACCCAAGTGTAATGTAAGAGGCCCTGAAAAGCCATGCAAAAGTGACACCACGAGGTGGTGCCTAGAGTAGTACAAATGTAGTAGCTCTATTCTCCAAAGACGCGCTTGAAGATACGGTCGACGTTGCGGAGCTGCCGGTCGAGCGAGAACGCCGCATCCACTTGGTCCGGTGGCAGAACCGCCTGAACCTCTGGGTCGTTCTCGATCGCGGCGCGGAAGTCGCCGTCCGTATGCCACGCCTGCATGGCGTGCGATTGTACGAGCTTGTAGGCCTGCTCGCGCAGCATCCCGGCCGCGGCGAGGTCGTTCAGTACCTGGCCGGAGAAGATCAGCCCGCGCGTGCTGTCCAGGTTGCGCCGCATGCGCTCCGGGTAGACCTGCATGCCGCGCACCAGCCAGATGGTCCGGGCCAGCAGGTAGTCCGTCAGGATGGTGGAATCGGGCAGGATCACGCGCTCGACCGACGAATGCGATATGTCGCGTTCGTGCCACAGCGCGATGTTCTCGAAGGCGGCCTGAACGTTCGCGCGCACCACCCTCGCCAGACCGCATATCTGCTCTGAATTCACGGGGTTGCGCTTGTGCGGCATCACCGACGACCCCTTCTGCCCAGAACCGAACGGCTCCTCGGCCTCCCGCACCTCCGTGCGCTGCAGATGCCGCACCTCGAGCGCTATCTTCTCGAGCAGCGCGCAGATAAGCGCCAGTGCTGCTACATAGGCGGCGTGCCGGTCGCGCGATATCACTTGAGACGAGATCGGCGCGGGTTTCAGCCCCAGCATCTCGCACGCCCGCTCCTCGATCTCGGGCTCCAGGTGCCCGAAATTGCCCACCGCGCCGGACAGCTTGCCTACGGCGAGGTCCTCCGCCGCCGCCCGGAAGCGCGCCAGCGCCCGCGTGGCCTCGTCGTACCACAGCGCCAGCTTCAGCCCGAAGGTTATGGGCTCGGCGTGAACGCCATGGGTCCGCCCCACTTGCGGGGTATGGCGGAACTCCATCGCCCGGGCTTTCAACACCTGCCGGAGTTCCTCCAACCCGGCATCGATGATGCGCGACGCCTGAGCGATCTGCAGCGCCTGCGCCGTATCTACCACATCGTTGGAGGTGAGGCCATAGTGCAGCCAGCGCGAGGCGTCCTTCTGACCCGCGGCAGCCATCGTCTCGGCTACTGCTGTGGTAAATGCCACGACATCGTGCTTCACCTCACGCTCGATCTCGAGGATGCGTGCCACGTCGAACCCGGCGTATTGCCTCAGAGCGCGGGCAGCCTCGACGGGCACATAGCCGCGCTCGGCGAACGCGTCGGAGACGGCCAGTTCCACCTCCAACCAGGTTCGGAACTTGTTCTCATCACTCCAGATACGGCCCATTTCTGAGCGGGTGTAGCGTGCAATCATGTGCGTTTCAGTAGCAGAAGACCGGGGTCGGCTCGGCGCGGCCTGCAACCACAATCGTAGACTTAAGCCCACGCGCCTCTACGGCCTGCCGCGCTGACAGCTCGACGAGCGCCGGATGGTTGTTGTTCTCACTGAGGTGCGCGAGCACTATCGTATCGGGCTCGGCGTCCAGGTCGCGGCGGATGAAATCCGCTGCAACCGCGTTAGAGAGGTGCCCCTTTCTCCCCATGACGCGCTGCTTGACGGACCATGGGTACGGGCCTACCTTCAGCATGTCGAGGTCGTGGTTCGACTCCAGCACCAGCAGGTTGCAACCCCGCAGATGAAACTTGATCGAGTCCGGAATGTATCCCAGATCCGTCACGAACCCGGCCTTGATTCCCTGCGTGTGGAAGCAGAAGCCCACCGGGTCGGCGGCATCGTGCGGCACCGTGAACGTGTCCACCTCGATGTCGCCGATCACAAGCCGCTCGCCGGCCTGGTAGGTCTCGAGGCGCGGTTCGCAGCCGTTCCAGGCCACGCCGGGCGCGGCCAGGCGCGTCATGTAAACGGGAACTTTCAGGTGCTTGGCCAACACCGGCAGGCCGGCGACGTGGTCGCTGTGCTCGTGCGAGATGAGCACGGCGTCGATGGTCTCCGGCGGCTGGCCTATGGCGTTCAGCCGGGCGCAGATCTCCTTGCGGCTCAGCCCCGCGTCGACCAGCAGCCGCGTGCGGCCGGTCGCGATGAGCGCGCAGTTTCCCGAACTTCCGCTGGCCAACAAGCAGACCTTAAGTATGGTGCCCTCCGGACGGAAAACACCTTTGTAGCACGGGCCGGCCGCCTGTGACACATCCCCTCTCGCTCACACGCGCTAGCCACGGCATGCAGATGAGCGGAGCAATGCGCCCGAATTGACACACAGGCGACATCACCGCTACAAGCAATGGAGAGGGTATTTACCCTGACATTCGAGGACTAGCCGCCTGGAGGGGAACGCGGCCCGTGTCTGGAAGGCATGGGAACCTCGCGGGAGCCGATGCTGGTATCGCGGAGAGTGCGTTGATGTTCGACGTCTTCAGAAGCAGACTTCTCGAAGTGATCAGGGCCGTTGCGCCGCTCATCGCCGCTGTGATCGTGCTTCAGATCGCTTTCGTCGGCGCATCGGTGGCGCTCTTTCTGCGATTTCTCGTGGGCGCCGCGCTCGCTATCGTAGGGATGCTTCTGCTCTTCACGGGCGTCGATCTCGGAATCTTGCCGATGGGCAGGTTCGTCGGAGCCGAGTTGCCAAAGAAAGGCTCCATGGTCCTTATTCTGGCGGTCGGATTCTTGCTGGGGCTCGCCACGACGGTGGCGGAGCCCGATGTCCTCGTCCTCTCCTCACAGGTCGAGACTGCCTCGCAGGGCGCGGTGGGCGGGTGGTCCCTGGTCTACGCCATTGCTGTAGGCGTCGGCCTCTTCGCGGCGCTTGCGCTCCTTCGCATTGTGTGGGGCTTTCCGATGACTGTCTTGCTCGCGGGCGCCTACTCGCTCATAGTACTGCTTTCGTTCTTCTCGCCCGTCGAGTTCGTTCCGCTCGCTTACGACGCCGGCAGCGTCACGACGGGGGTATTGACCGCCCCGGTCCTGCTTGCCCTGACGCTTGGCCTCAGTTCCGTCCTGGGTAATCGATCGGCCGTCGCGGACGGGTTCGGGTTGCTGGGACTTGCTTCGATCGGCCCGATCATCGTCTTGCTGGTCCTGGGAATGCTGCTCTCATGAACGGCGCGCCGATCCTGAGCGAGATTGGCGCAACCGCCTGGAGCGTCGCGCTGGCTGTTATGCCGCTGCTGGCGTTCTTCATCGTGTTTCAACTGGCGTTCCTGAAGTTGCCCCGGTCGGAAGTATACCGCATCCTGACCGGGACTCTACTCGCATCGGCAGGCCTGTTCCTGTTCCTGTTGGGAGTTGGCATCGGGTTTCTCCCGTTCGGCCGCGCCATCGGCGAAGCCGTGGGGGCTTTGCGATACAAGTGGGCGCTGCTGCCGATCGGACTCGTTCTCGGGTTCGTCACGACCTGGGGAGAGCCCGCCGTCCGCATCCTCGCCGATCAGGTCGAGGATGCTTCGAGCGGATCGATCCGGCGGTCGCTGGTGCTGTATACCATCTGTACCGGGGTGGCCGCCGCCGTTGGATTCGGTATGTTGCGGATCGGCTACTCCATTCCGGTTCTATGGCTGCTCGTGCCGGGTTACGCCATAGCCGCCGCGATCATGTGGTTCAGCGACAAGGCGTTCGTATCTATCGCCATCGATGCCGGCGGTGTGGCCACCGGGCCGCTGGCCAACACTTTTATACTGGCGCTGGCGTTGGGCACATCGTCCGCGATGGGCGGGCAGGATCCGCTGGTGCATGGTCTGGGCATGGTAGCTCTCATCGCCGTTGCCCCGATCGTCTCTCTGATGGTGCTGGGTCTTCTCGTCCGCTGGAAGGCGCGCCGCAAGGAGTCGTGATCATGTTTAAGACGTCTCTTATCGTGAGCATCGTTCGCAAGGGTTGGGGAAGTACTGTCCTGGAAGCTTCGGTGAGGGCCGGCGCCAGGGGCGGCACGGTGTTATTCGGCCGCGGATCAGGCATCCACGAACAGGGAAAGTTTTTTGGAATAGCGATCGAGCCCGAGAAAGAGATAGTGCTGACCGTCACGTCTTCCGACCAGGTTGACGCCATCCTTCAGGAGATCGTCCAGGCGGCGGGGTTGAACCAGATGGGCAAGGGGATCGCGTTCGTGGTTCCGGTAGATAAGGTGGTCGGCGTGGCTCGCTTGATGGAGAATATGCCGGACAAGGACGGCGGATAGCCGGCAACACCTCGGACAAAAAGGGGCAAAGTGATCAGCTACTCTTTCGCCTCGGCGTTCAGGCCGGTGGCGGTCAGCTAGGGGACCACGGGATACGCAGGCCCGCGGCAGGCCGTTTGTGGAGGAATTGGAGCGAAAAGCGGAGCGCAGGCTGCGACCAGTGGAGCGTCCGAGAAAGAAGGAGGAAGTCCCGGCAGAGAGGCAGCAATGCGCGCAATTACCGCTTGGAGATGTATTTGAGTGTACTGTTACGGTTTACTCAGGTTTCGCCCCGTGACAAGGACATCTAGCGATGGACAACTCGTGCCAGTACACGCAAACACGTTTCGGCAAGCCGTGTCAGTACGCCAGTATCACGACAGCATCCATTTGATATTCGCCGCCTGCGTGGGGTAGGCAAACAGAGCTTCTTTGAGCACCGGCGCGGGCACCTCCGCGCGAAGCGCGAGTACGAATACGTTCGCCAGTTCATCGGCGCCGGGCCCCACGAGGTGCGCTCCCAGCAGGCGGCGGCTGCCCTCTTCCAGCAGCACCTTGAACGCTGCGCACGGCTCCGCAACGCGACGTGCGGAATACCAGCCGGAGATGTCGGCCTGGTTCACCTTGTACTTCAGTCCCTCGCGCTTCGCTTCCTCTTCCAAAAGGCCAATGCGCGCGAGCGGCGGAATTGTGAACACCACGCTAGCCGACCCGCGAAAGTCGACCGCATGCTTGTTGCCTTCGAGCAGGTTGCGCGCAGCAATATCCGCGCTGTATTCGGCCTCTGGTGTATTCGGAAACCCGCCACTGTCCGCCGCGTCGCCTGCGGCGTATACCGCGGGATTTGAAACGCTCTGCAGGTACTTATTCACCTTGACGCCGCGGCTGTCGAACTGTACGCCGGCTGCATCGAGGTTCAGATCGGCGATTTCCGGCGCGCGGCCGGCGGCGTGCACCACCATATCGGCCTCGAAGGACTCCGGACCGGATTCTGTTTCCGTGCTAACGGCGAGCCTGCCGGGAGCGCCTTCCACGCCGGTCACCTTCGTCTTCAGGCGCATATCGACGCCGATGCCGCGCGTTCTCTCGACCAGTTTCTGTACAAGGTCTGGATCAAATTTCTCGAGCGGCCTCGCACCGCGGTGCAGAATGGTCACCTGCGCCCCGGCGCGCGCGGCAATGTGGGAGAACTCGAATGCGATGTAGCCGCCGCCGGCGAACACGATCCTCTTCGGCAACTCTTCCAGTTCCAGAAATTGATCGCTGCGCGTGAGATGCTCCTCTCCGGGGATATTCAGCGGCGCGGGCCAGGCGCCGGCGGCGATGACGACATGCCGGGCCTCGAGGACGTCATCGTCAACCTGGATGGCATTGCCGCTGACGAAGCGCGCCCGCCCGTGCAGAGTCTCAATGCCCGCGCTCCTGAGTGCGTCCTCCCTGGCCTTGGGGAATGGATCGGTGAACGTCCGCTTGAAGCGCATCAGAGCCTGCCAGTCGATCCGGACCGGACCGCCCGTGATGCCATTGGCGCTCATGCGAGATGCCCAATCCGCCAGGTCGGCGGCGCCCATGAGAACCTTCTTGGGATCGCAGCCGCGCAGGCCGCACGTGCCGCCGTATGGACGCGAATCCACGATCGCCACTTGCCGGCCCGCTTTCCGGCAGGCGTCAGCCACCCCAGTGCCTGCCTGCCCCGTGCCGATCACCACCACATCGTATGCTCTCGTCACGATGCCTCCTCTGATATCTCCATCCTCGCGCGCCGCGTAGTCCCCAGAGTTATCGGCAACAGTACGCCGCGGGAGCGCTCGGATCCTCAAGTGTTTAGAAGACACCGCGGTTTGTCTCCAGGGCCGATTGATAGAATGAAGTAAGTTGGTGATTACCTTTCGGGGCGGGCCGTTGCGCGCGGCAAGCTGGGATCCCAAGCAGCCTTCATAAACTATCTCCGGCCCGGGGTGCTTCAGACGTGTCTCACATTGAACTCACGCTCGAACCGTTCCCGCACTCTCGCCTCAATCTAAACGCGTGGGAAATCCGCAGGAGCACCGATAGCAATCGACGGCTGGGACAACGAGAACTGCCCGCTCGTTCCGGCCATCCGGAGCACCACGGTTCCTATGGAGGTAAAGCATCCGGGGCCAGACAGTTCAGCACGGCTAAGTGTATCCGTGAGCGGCCAAAGCAGGCCATCGATGAAACAGAGCCGGCGGAAGCGGAGGTTCAGAGAGTGTCTATATTTCGTAACTCCTCCCGAGACTCCGGAACTCCCGCGAGGCGCCCGAAACTCCGATGCCTCTAGTTGACCTACTGTTCGGGCGGCCGCTGCGGTCGAGCGAAGAACGGGAGCAGCGGGTTGGCGTGCTGCACGGTATACCGATCTTCGGACTCGATGCGTTCGCCTCATCAGCATACGGTCCGGAAGCGGCGCTCACGATACTGCGCCCGCTGGGGCTCGCGGGTCTCCTATACATAGTGCCGCTCACGATCGCCATCATCATTCTGCTCTCAATCGTTTACTTCAGCTACCGCCAGACGATCGCCGCCTACCCGTTCGACGGCGGCTCCTACACCGTCGCGAGGGAGAACCTGGGCACGCACGCGGGGCTGCTGGGCGCCGCGGCGCTTATGATCGACTACCTGCTTAACGTTGCGGTCAGCATCTCGACCGGAGTTGGGGCGCTAGTGTCAGCCGTGCCCGCGCTCCAGCCTGAGACGCTGCCGCTCTGTTTGTTGCTCCTGTTCATCATGACGGCGATCAACCTGAGGGGCGTGCGCGCGCCCGGGGTCAGCTTCATGGCCCCTACGTACCTGTTCGTGGGCTGTATGTTCGCGGTGCTGGCCTGGGGTGTGTACAAATCAATCGCCTCGGGCGGGCGCCCGCAGCCCGTCGTGACTCCGCCGCAGCTCACCGCTCCTGTAGAGGTGGCTGGGACGTGGCTGTTGCTGAAGGCATTCGCGGCCGGCTGCACCGCGATGACCGGCGTCGAAGCGATCAGCAACGGCGTTCAGGCTTTCCGCCCGCCCTCCATCCATCATGCGCGTATGGCGCTGACAACAATCATCGTTGTGCTCATCGTACTGCTGGCCGGCGTAGCGTACCTCACGCGTGCATATGATATCGGGGCAACAGAGCCAGGGCAGGAGGGCTATAGGAGCATACTCTCGCAGCTAACCGCGGCGGTGGCCGGAACCGGCTTCTTTTACTATCTGACGATCGCCGCAATCGTGATGGTCGTGTGCCTCTCGGCGAACACGTCATTTGCCGGTTTTCCCCGACTTTGCCGCGTCGCCGCGATAGATGGATACCTGCCGCATTCGCTCGCGGACCGCGGCCGCCGTCTGGTTTACTCCCACGGGATCTTTGTCCTGTCCGGCCTTGCCGCGGTCCTGCTGATCGCTTTTGGCGGCATCACGAACCGGCTGATTCCGCTTTTCGCGGTCGGAGCGTTTCTGGCGTTCACTCTCTCGCAGGCCGGCATGGTGGCGCACTGGAAACGCGCGCCGGGCAGGCACGCGAGGATCAGCATGGCTGTTAACGGCATAGGCGCCCTTGCGACCGCCGGCGCGCTCGCAATCATCATCACGGCCAAGTTCACCGAGGGCGCGTGGGTGGTTGTGCTGCTCGCTCCGGCGCTGGTATTCATGATGGCCGGAATACGCCGCCACTACGAGCGAGTGAGCCGGGAGACCGCGCCCGCAGCCGGGCCTCTCGCCGAAGGGCTGAAGCCGCCGCTCGTGATAGTGCCCATCGAGACGTGGAGTTCGGTGTCGCAGAAGGCGCTGCGGTTCGCGTTGTCCATATCGGACAAGGTGCAGGCCGTCCACGTCGATCTTGGCGAAGGGGATGCATTCCGCAGGGAGTGGGCCACAGTGGTTGAGGATGCAGTGCGCGCCTCCGGAGTCGCCGTTCCCGAGCTGATCCTCTTGCCGTCGCCCTACCGGTTCGTCGTCCAGCCGATCATCGACCACGTCCTCGCCATGGAGCGCGAACACGCAGACCGCAGCATCGCTGTGGTCATCCCCGAGCTGGTAAAGCGCCACTGGTATCAGCACTTTCTGCACAACCGCCGCGGCCGGCTGTTGGCGGCGCTGCTGGTTGCCAGGGGACTTCGGCGTATAGCTATCGTGAACGTGCCGTGGTATCTGGATGCGTAATTCGGGTACAGGTAGGCGTTGAGCGAGTCGCTACGCGGTGAACTGGGTCTCCTGCGCCCGGCGCCGGAACCGCCGGGAGATCAGCGGCGGCCGTGGAACTATCCGGCGGTTCGCGCGTATTTAAGGGCATACCATCATGCCCGAACTGATACGCGATCTCCGATACGCCGCGCGCACGCTTGGGAAGTCGCCCGGTTTCGCCGCCGTCGCCGTGATCACACTTGCGCTCGGAATCGGCGCGAACACCGCCGTATTCAGCCTGGTGAACGCCGTCCTGTTGCGCCCCTTGCCGTACGACGACCCCGAGAAGCTTGTGCTCGTGTGGGAGAGCGCGCCGTTCTTCGGCGTGAAGGACAGCCCCGTCGCGCCCGCGAACTACTTCGACTGGAAAGCTCGCAGCCGCTCCTTCGAGGAGATGGGCGCGCTCGAAGACCGCTCCTACCGGCTCACCGGGGAAGGCTTGCCCGAGCTGGTGGAAGGCGCGGTCGTAACTCCGGAGGTGTTCCGCGCGCTGCGCACGCGCCCGGCGCTCGGCCGCATCTTCCGCGACGACGAGAATCGTGTGGGAGCGCCCAAAGTGGCAATCATCAGCGACAGCTTCTGGCGGCGCCGCTACGGTGCGGACCCGGGCGTCATCGGCCGCACGATCACGCTGAACGATGAAAAGCACACCATCGTGGGCGTCCTTGCGCCCGGCACGGAGCCGCCATCGGAGTACAGGAGCCGGATGGGCGAGGTGTGGACGCCGCTAGCCAGCGCGTACACGGAGGAGGGACTTCGAGCGCGCGGGCGTCACAACTGGATGGTGATCGCGCGTGGCAAACCCGGCGTAGCGCTCGCGCAGGCAAACGCGGAGATGCAGGCCATCGGCGCGAGTCTGGCGCGCGAGTACCCGAACACTAACGAGAAGGTCGGCGCATTCGTCGCCCCGATGCGCGAACACTTCGTCAGCTCGAACCGGCGCGTCTTGTTCATGCTGCTCGGCACTGCGGCGCTGGTGCTGCTGATCGCCTGCTCGAACCTGGCCAACCTGCTGCTGTCGCGGGCCGCGAACCGAGGCAGGGAGGTGGCGGTGCGCGCGGCGCTGGGCGCGGGAACGCGTCACCTAGCGCGCCAGTTCCTGTGCGAAAGCCTGCTGGTGTGCGCGGCCGGAAGCGTGCTGGGCGTCGCGCTCGCCACGGCTTCGTTCCGGTTCCTGGCGCATCTTGCGCCGGGCGCGATGGCGGGCTTCAAGGCGCTCTCGCTCGACGTGCGCGTCATGCTGTTCGCGCTCGCGATTGCGGCGCTGACGACCATAGCGTTCGGCCTCGCTCCGCTGCTTGAACTGCGAAGGCTCGACGTCAACAGTTCGCTCAAGCAGGGCGGGCGCACGCAGACGGTGTCGGGTTCGCGGCGGCTCCGCGCGGCGCTCATTTGTTCCGAGGTCGCGCTGGCGTTCGTGCTGCTTACGGGCGCGGGCCTGCTGATCCGCACGTGCGCCGAGTTGCGCGCGGTGGACGTAGGCTGCCGGACTGAAAACCTCCTGACCCTTCGGTTATCCATACCCCAAACGCACAGCGGCAATTCACAGAAGGTGGCTTACGAGCGCGAGATTCTGCGGCGCATCAGCACCATCCCCGGCGTGATTTCCGCGGGAGTGGCAAATCACGTGCCGCTGGCCGTGAAAGGCGATATCACCGGTATCGGCGCCGAAGGCCGCGATCCGCGGGAGAGATTCCAGTGCCGTTCGCGCACCGCTACTCCGGGCTACTTCAGCACCATGGGGATTCCGCTGCTCAGCGGCCGCGACATCAGCGAGCGCGACGTCGAGGGCGCACCTCTCGTCGCCGTCATCAATGACACACTCGCGAAGATGCTTTGGCCGGGCCAGAACCCCATCGGCCGCCATCTCGTGTTCAGCAGCAGCACGCAAGCCGAGGTTGTCGGCGTTATCGGAGACGTACGACAGTCCGGCCTCGACGTGCCGCCGCAGCCGGAGTTCTACACCTCGGCGTGGCAGATGCTGTTCTCGCAGGTCGCGATCGCCGTTCACACCAGAGTGGCGCCGGAGAGCGTAGCGGGCGCCGTGCGGCAGGCCATCTGGGCGGTCGATCCGGATCAGCCCATCACTGATATGGCCACCATGGAGGAGATCGTCGACAGCGAGGTCTTCAGCCGCAGGATGCAGATGATTCTTCTGGCGGCCTTCGCCTCGCTCGCGCTGGTGCTGGCGGCGGTGGGGCTGTACGGCGTGCTGGCGTACCAGGTGAACCGGCAGGTGCCCGAGATCGGGTTGAGGATGGCGCTCGGCGCGACGCCCGGCGAGGTGCTGCGGCGGATCGTCGGCCGTGGAGTGGGTCTTGCGGCCATCGGAGCCGTGGTCGGGCTCGCCGGAGCAATGGCGATGGCGCGGTTCGTCGAGAGCCTGCTTTTCGGCGTCAAGCCGACCGATCCGGCCACCTACGCGGTCACCGCGGCGGTGCTGCTCGCTACGGCGGCGGCCGCCAGCTACCTGCCCGCGCGCCGGGCAACCCGCGTCGATCCGATCGTCGCGCTTCGGGCGGAGTAATCGAGTCAGCCGCGGCAACCGGTTCGGATTCCCGTTCGGCGGCTATTGAAGGTACGGGACCTCCATGGGAGCGCGGTTTGTCACGCCGCGGCCGGGAGGACCAAACCGCCGCCCGCGCGCCCGCTCCGTCAACCGAAAGATCAGAGGAATAGGCCTGTTACTCCGTCCTTGGCAGGATTATCATATCTTCATGTTTGGAGCTGCATAGCCCGGGCAGGCCACGCCGGGCGGAGCGCTTCACGGCATCGGGCAATCGGATCTACACAGGAGGTTGATCCATGCCTTTGGGCAAGAGGGCGTTCGCGGAGTTCATCGGCACGTTTTGGCTCGTATTCGGGGGATGCGGCAGCGCGGTTCTGGCCGCCGCGTTTCCGAACCTTGGGATCGGACTTCTGGGCGTGGCGCTGGCGTTCGGGCTTACAGTGCTTACGATGGCGTACGCCATCGGGCACGTCTCGGGATGCCACCTGAACCCCGCCGTGTCGGTGGGCCTTGTGCTTGCCAGGCGGTTTCCCGCCTCTAACCTGTTACCCTATGCGGCCGCGCAGGTAGCGGGAGCGATCGCCGCATCGGCTGTCCTGTACGTAATCGCGAGCGGCAGTGCGGGGTTCGACCTCGCCGGCGGCTTCGCCTCCAACGGCTACGGCGCGCACTCGCCGGGCGGCTACTCGCTGGCTGCATGTGTTACCGCCGAGGTGGTTCTGACGCTGATGTTCCTGTTCATCATCCTGGGCGCAACCGACCGGCGCGCGCCGCAGGGGTTTGCACCGGTGGCGATCGGGCTCGGCCTCACGCTGATACACCTGATCGGGATTCCTGTGACGAACGTGTCCGTGAATCCGGCACGGAGCACCGGCCCCGCGCTCTTTGTAGGAGGCTGGGCAATTCAGCAGTTGTGGCTATTCTGGGCGGCGCCGATTGTGGGCGCTGCGATTGCAGGCCTTCTCTATCCCGCAGTTACCGCCGAGCGTGAAGCCGAGCGGGAGAAAGCGGCAGCGGCAGGGTAGACTCGCAGCGACTCCGGTTTGCCGGGCGGCAGGCTGCGCAGTTCTGTGCGTAGCCTGTCCCCGGGATTCCCGAAAGTTCGCCCCGGGCCTTCCACACAGGTTTGCAGGCAGTCGCGAACGGGCCATGAGCCAAGGGCGGGGCCGATCGGCGGCGGCGAACAGTGAAACAGGATGGAACGTTCCCGCTGTTCGAGCGTATAAGTCTGCATGACGCTACTACCGTCGACGTGTGCCAGAACTGTCTCTCTCCTCGTTCTCCTGACCGGGGTTGCGTACTCGCAGCCCTTTCCCAAGGTGCCCATCGCCGGATCGGAGGTGCGGACCATGAAGTCTGCCTCGACCGGCCGAAACTACGATCTCTACATTCACATTCCTGCGGACTACGCGCAGAATAAGAACGCGAAGTACCCGGTTCTTTACATCCTCGACGGGCAGTGGGATTTCAAGTTGATGGATTCCGTTCTGGGCGGCCTCATCTACGACAAGTTCGTTCCCGAGATGCTCATGGTCGGCATAACTTACTCGGGCGAGAACGCGGATTACAACAGCCTGAGAGCCATGGACTACACGCCAACGGCGACGCGGCAGGTAAAGGGGTCGGGAGACGGCCCGAAGTTCCTGAAGTTCCTCAAGTCCGAGCTGATCCCATGGGTTGAGAAGAACTATCGCGCCGACCCTTCGCGCCGGATGTTGCAGGGCAGTTCATACGCCGGGCTTTTCACGCTGTACGCCCTGTTCTCGGACCCGGGTCTGTTCCATGGATACATCGCGGCGAGCCCGGCCGCAACATATGGCGACCGGTTCATATTCCGGCAGGAAGCCGAGTACGCCGCCGCGCACAAAGAGCTGCCGGCGACGCTGTTCCTTGCCGTCGGCGGGTCGGAGGGCCTGGCCGCCCCGGTGCAGGAGTTCATGCGGACGCTCAGGTCGCGCGGCTACTCGGGCCTGAACCTCGAGACTCGCGTGATCCAGGACGAGCGCCACGCCAGCAATAAGCCCGAGCTGTTCAATCGCGGCCTTAGGTTCCTGTTCGCCGGCATGAGGCCGTGACGCACCGGCCGGCGCGGCCGTCTTAGCGGGGTCAACAGAACTGGCTTCCGCTGGATGCGTGTGCGCGGATGTATACTCGAACCCGGAGTGGGACGAGCAGGTCTCAACCTAGGAGGGTGGGGAGATGGCCGGCGTAACAAACAGTACCGTGCTGTTACTGTCATTGGCCGCGGCGCAGGCTGCGGCCGGCGCGGGATGGGAAGCCGTACAGCGCATCGCGCCGGACCAGAAGGTCAAGGTCGGATTGTGCGCGGGCAAGACGGTGGGAGGGGAGTTCGTCTCAGCGAGCGGCGCTGCTGTGGTGGTGCGATCGGATTCGGGCGAACAATCGTTCGCGCGGCAGGATGTATGCGCGATGAAGGTAGCCGACAACGGCCGGCGCATACGCAACGGCATGATCTGGACAGGTGTGGGTGCAGGCGCGGGCGCCGGAATCGGGTTCGCCATCTGTCCGGGTTGCGCCAATGAGGGTGCTGGCGGAAAGTACACCGCACCGATGGCGGCGGCCGGAGCGGGGCTGGGCGCGATAGCGGGTTTCTTGCGGCCGGCGTACAGAACCATATACCGGGTACCGCCGGGGAAGTGAGCGCCGCGGCGGGCTCGTAGTCTGGCGCTCGCGTGAGCGAAAATCGTGCATGGCAGCGCGGCCGGCGCCGAAGCCGTGCGGCATCATCAAGCTTGTCCGCCTGCCAGAGAGATCTCGTGCCCGCGGAGCGCACTCGCAAACAAACGACCGATTGGGACCTGTACTACAAGAGCGTTCCCGCGACCGCCGGCCTGACGCGGAAATATACCACCGCCGTTCTGCTGAACGCCATACGGCGGTTCGCGAAGCCGCGCGGAGATGCGGGGCTCTCGATAGTCGAACTCGGCGGCGGGAATAGCTGTTTCCTCGATGCTGTGATGGCCGAAATCCGCCCCAGTTCGTACGACGTCATCGACACGAACGAGTACGGCCTTTCGTTGCTGGCCGAGCGCATAGGCGGGAGAGGCGTGCGCCTGCACCGGCAGAACGTGCTCGAGCTCTCGTATGACTGCGAGGCGGACGTTGTCTTCAGCATCGGGCTGATAGAGCACTTCGACGCAGCGGATACGAGGCGGGCCGTGCTCGCGCATTTCGAGCCTCTGCGGCCAGGGGGAATCGCAATTATCAGCTTCCCGACGCCAACGCTGCTATACCGTGCATCGCGAAGAGTCATCGAGGCGGCCGGCATGTGGCGCTTTCCCGACGAGCGCCCGCTTGACCGGATCGAGGTGCTGCACACGGTGCGCGAGCGCGGCGACGTTGTATACGAAAAGACGCTCTGGCCGGTTGTGCTGACGCAGCACCTGGTCGTTGCAAAGAAGCGTTGAGCGTTGCGCAACCGGCGTCGATGGCCCGGCGCAGGGTACATCCGCCACGTTACTCTGAGTGCCTTCGAGCGACTCCCCCTCCAGATACGGACCGCCCGCCTCTGAACCGGCTGTGGGCTCTAGTTGTTCCGTTCCGGCGGATAGTGCTTGAACATCTTGTCGAGCGCCTTGTCCAGGTTCTTCTCTCGTTTCTCCGGGCTGGCGTTCGTATCCAGCGTTTTCGTTCCCACGGTGCGGAACACCAGTTGTTTGCGCGCCGGGTCGTAGAGGTCCACTACCAGGCTGCCGACCGGAACCTCCGTGACCGTAGTCGTGGCCCAGCCCGGGCTGCGCCAGCCCCAGCCGCCGTCGCCCCAGGTCTGGATTTCCTGCTGCTCCCGAACTGTGAGCTGGTACCCGACCAGTAGGTCGGGGTTCTGGTCAACACGCATCAGGCCTTTCTCCGCGAGTTCCCGTTCGATCGCGCTTCGGATGTTCTGGTCCGTGAGCTGGTCCACCGTGGTTGCCTGCGGCATCCAACTGTAGGTGCGATACGCCTGGAAATCAGCAGAGCGGTCGAAATCGTACTGAACCTTTTGTGCCCATGCGGCAACTGCAAGAATTGCCATAAGCGGAAGTAATTTCACACAAGTCCGCATAAATCCCCCCTCGGCACTGGCTTCTGCATATCGATCTCCACGCGAGACCCGGACGGTGCGGAGCGGTGCACGCCGGCACAGAAGTGGCCCCTGCGGTATGTGGCCCATCAATAGAGCAAGCGGTTGCGCGGCCGGTTTGCCATATAGAGCCGTTGACAGCGTTCCCGCAACCCCGCAGAATGGAGCCGCGGGCATCCGGCGCGGCGCATACACGCGGCGCGCGGCGCTCCTGGGCGATGCCCGATCGACAGGGAGGCCCGGTATGGCGCGTTCCGATGCCGACAAGCCCGAGTGCTGGCCCACCCTGCCGTATGCCTCCTGGAAGGACACCTGCGCGACGCTCCACATGTGGACACAGATCGTGGGCAAGGTCCGCATGCACCTGACGCCGCTGCAAAACCACTGGTGGAACGTGACGCTGTACGTTACCGCGCGCGGGCTGAGCACGTCCCGCATCCCGTACCGGGACAGAGCGTTCGAGCTGCGATTCGATTTCGTCGCGCATCAGCTCGTGCTCGAAACCAGCGACGGCATCACCGCCGCGCTGCCGCTTGCGCCGCGTACCGTGGCCGACTTCTATGGCGAGTTCATGGACATGATGCGATTCGCCGGCATCGAGGCGCCGATCTGGAAGATGCCGGTGGAGGTGCCAGACCCCATTCCGTTCGACCAGGACCGCACGCATGCATCCTACGACCGCGATGCGGCCACGAAGTTCTGGCGCATACTCCTGTCGGTCGATGCGGCGCTCAACCAGTTCAGATCCGGATTCATCGGCAAGTCGAGCCCGGTGCACTTCTTCTGGGGAAGCTTCGACCTTGCGGTGACGAGGTTCTCGGGCCGGCGCGCGCCGGAGCGGCCCGGAGCCGACTCCATCACGCGCGAAGCGTATTCTCACGAGGTGAGCAGCGTGGGATTCTGGCCGGGCGGCAACGGCGCGCCAGACGCCGCTTTTTACTCCTACACAGCCCCTGAGCCTCCCGGCTTCAGCGATGCCCGCGTGACGCCGCCTGGAGCGCGGTACTACGCGCAACTAAAGGAATTTGTCCTGAGCTACGACGACGTCAGGACAAGCGGCAGTCCCACGGCCGCGCTGCTCGAGTTCTGCCGGAGCACATACGAAGCCGGGGCGAACCTGGGAGGCTGGGACCGGAACGCGCTGGAGCGGCAGAACCTGTGATTGCTAGTGGAGGGGAACATGCCCGAATGCTCTCACCTTGATCACATCAAGGTTAAGGAGACGGACAAACACGTCTGCGAGGATTGCATCAAGACCGGTGATACCTGGGTGCATCTGCGGATGTGCCTCGAGTGCGGCCACGTGGGCTGCTGCGACTCATCCAAGAACAAACACGCGACAGGGCACTTTCACGCGACCGGACATCCGCTGGTGCGTTCCGTCGAACCCGGCGAGCGATGGGTGTGGTGCTATGTGGACAAATTCGCACCCGGAGAATTGCGCCCGCAGGGTTTTGTATCGATGCACGGGTGAACGGGTGAGCGCCGGCCGGGCGCCTTGATCAGCATGCGCGGGCGGTCCCGCCGCGCCACTTGCTCAGTACGGGCGCACGAGTACTCCGCTTGGCCTCGCGCGTGTTGGGCTGTCCGGCCCCACGAGCACAGCGCCTTCAAGCAGGACGATCAGCCTGCGCGGATGACGCGCGCTATCCCTTGAACCGGCTCAGGATCACGCAGCCGTTGGTGCCACCGAAGCCGAACGAATTCGACAGGGCGTGGTCGATCTTCATCGGCCGGGCCTTATTGGGCACGTAGTCGAGATCGCACGCCGGGTCTGGGGTCTCGTAGTTTATCGTCGGCGGTGCGATCTGGTCGCGGATGGCCAACGCGGTGATGCCAATCTCGACTCCGCCGGCGCCGCCGAGCAGGTGCCCGGTCATCGACTTTGTCGAACTGACGCACAGCTTATAGGCGTGTTCGCCGAAGCAGCGCTTGATGGCCTCGGTCTCGATGCGGTCATTCAACTCCGTCGAGGTGCCGTGCGCGTTGATGTAGTCGATGTCTTCCGGCTTAAGGCCCGCGTCGCAGAGCGCGGCGCGCATCACGCGGTACGCGCCGTCGCCGTCCTCGGGGGGAGCGGTGATGTGGAAACTGTCACCACTCATCCCGTAGCCGGTGACCTCGGCCAGAATCGGAGCATTGCGCCGCCGCGCGAACTCGAGTTCCTCGAGTATGAGCACACCCGATCCCTCGCCGACCACAAAGCCGTCCCGGTGCAGATCCCAGGGGCGGCTGGCGCGCTCCGGCTCATCGTTGCGGGTGGAAAGCGCCCGCATCGCCGCAAACCCGCCTATGCCCATGCGGCAGATGGGAGCCTCCGCTCCGCCGCATATCATGATGTCTGCAGCGCCACGCTGGATGATTTTGAACGAGTCGCCGATTGCGTGCGCGCTGCTGGTGCAGGCGGTGGCGGTTGCTGAGTTTGGCCCCTTTGCGCCGGTGCGTATGGAAACGTAGCCCGAGGCTAGATTTATGATCGTCGCCGGGATAAAGAACGGCGATATGCGTTTGGGCCCCTGGCTCAACAGCGCCTCGAACTCGCGCTCTATAACTTCGAATCCGCCGATGCCGCTGCCGATGTACACGCCGGCGCGCTCGCCGGTGGTTTCGTCGAGTTTGAGCCCGGCGGCGTTCATGGCCATGTCGCACGCCGCTATCGCGAACTGGATGAACCGGCCCATCCGCCGGATCTCCTTGCGCTCGATGTAGTTCTCGGGAACGAAACCCTTGACTTCCGCGGCGATGCGGCAGGCGAAAGCGGAAGCGTCGAACGCCGTGATCGGCCCAATACCGCTGCGGCCCTCACGGATAGCTTGCCAAGTCTCTTCCGTCCCCACTCCCACCGGAGTTACGAGGCCTACACCGGTAACCACGACCCTGCGCGACAAATTCCGCTCCTTAGTTGAGGAAATAAAGTGTGGGGAAAACGGCTGCTATTTCTTAGCCGCCTTGGCCTGGATGTAATCCACGGCATCCTTCACTGTGGTCAGCTTTTCGGCGTCCTCGTCGGGGACGTCGAGATCAAACGCCTCCTCGAACTGCATCACAAGCTCTACGAGGTCGAGGGAGTCGGCGCCGAGGTCGTCCACAAACGACGCGCTCATATCGACCTGGGCCTCGTCAACCCCAAGCTGTTCCACAATAATCTGCTTGACTTTCTGCTCGACTTCAGCTGCGGTCATGAATCCTCCAGAGGTGCGAACTTCCCGATTCTAGCCGTGGGCGGGGATGGACTGCAAGGCTTAGCGCCTCGGCTTCCATCACAGAGTACACTAGCGGAGAGCCGGAATGCGAGAGGGGGCTCCGGGGCCGCTTACAACTGGCCGCGCCGCAACAGAATCGGGAGCCGTAGAATCGGGATATGATGCGGCTCGTCGCCCTGCTCGCGATCTGGCCGGTCTGCCTCGCGGCCGAAGATCCCCTGCAGGCGGCGCTTAAGCGCATCTCCGCGCAGGCCGCCACATTCCGCAGCGCCGCTCCGAAGATGATCGCGCGGGAAACGCTGGTTCAGCGCGCGCTGAAGTCCCGCCGTCACCGGTTTCCAGTCACGATCGGAAGTAACACGCAGCAGCCTGTTCCGGCTGACTTCGTAACAAGGGAGATCGTCTCGGAATACGGATTCGCGGCGCTCAAGTCCGCGCCCGGCGCGCTGCACGAGTTCAGAGAAGTGATCACCGTTGATGGCCGGCACGTCGCCACCGAGGCGAAAGCGCGCCGATCGCTCGCCGCCGGCTTGATCTCCGATGACGACAGGGCCCGCAAGCGCATGTTGGAGAGCTTCGAACGGCACGGGCTGGTTGGCGCGGCCACGGATTTCGGACAGATCATCCTGCTGTTCTCGCGGCCCCGCCTGAACCGATACGATTTCCGGCTGGCCGGAGATCAGCGAATCGGCGCAGACCGGGCGAGGGTGGTCGTTTTCAAGGAGAAGGCCGCCCAGGGATCGCTGCTCGTCTTCGAGCGCCGGCAGGCCATCTACCAGCCGCTCGAAGGCC
>JBLNBX010000043.1:0-2536 GCA_050260275.1 bacterium | reverse complement strand
ACTGGCCGATGTAACCAACACCGGCAAGCGCGAGGGCACCGAGGTGGTCCAGATGTACATCCGCGACGTGGTCAGCTCCGTCACGCGGCCCGTTAAGGAACTGAAGGGCTTCCGCAAGGTGACGCTCAAACCGGGCGAGACGAAGACCGTGGAGATCGAGATCACGCCGGAATTGCTGGCTTTCTACGACATCAACATGAAGTACGTCGTCGAGCCGGGCGATTTCGAGATCATGGTCGGCAACTCTTCGCGCAACGAGGACTTGCAGAAGGTCACCCTGCAGGTGCAATAGTAGGAGTTTTAAATCGAGGCTGCGCTATATGAGCTACGAAGAAGTCAGAATATCCGTTAAGGAAAAGATCGGCTACGGTCTGGGCGACATGGCGGCAAACTTCGTCTTCCAGACGTTGCTCGCCTTTCAGCTCAATTTCTACACGGATACGTTCGGACTGTCGGCGGCTGCCGCCGGAACGATGATCTTGGTTGTCGGGTTACTGAGCGGGTTTTTCGATCCGCTCATGGGTATCATCGCCGACCGCACCAACACGCGATGGGGCCGCTTCCGCCCCTGGGTCCTGGTGACCGCCGTCCCGTTCGGCATCATCGCCGTGCTGGCGTTCATGACGCCGAACTTCAGTCCGCAAGGCAAGCTCATATACGCGTACATCACGTTTACGCTCCTGATGGCGATCTACTCGCTCAACAACGTGCCGTACTCGGCGTTGAGCGGGGTCATCACAGGTGACGTGCGTGAGCGCACAAGCCTTTCGTCCTACCGTCAGGTGTTCGCGAACGCGTCCGGGTTCATCATCCAGGTGCTGGCGCTTCCTATGGTGCTGTACTTCGGTCAGGGCGACAACGCCAAGGGCTACCAGATGACCATGGGCCTGTTCGCGATCCTGGCGGTGATCTTCTTCACGGTAACGTTCTTTACGACAAAAGAGCGCATCCAGCCGGATCCGAACCAGAAGAGCTCACTCTCGCAGGACATCAAGGATCTGTTCAGGAACGGACCCTGGATCGTGCTTTTCTTCGTGACGGTGTTGATCTTCGTCGGCCTTTCGATGCGCAGCAGCACGATGCTGTACTACTTCAAGTACTGCGCCGGCAACGAGACGCTGTTCAGCCTGTTCAACATGGTGGGCCTGGGCTCGCTGATCGTTGGCGTGATGTGCTCGCCGGCGCTCGTGAAGCGGTACGGAAGCCGGGACCTGTTCATCGGCGCCCTGGCCATCTGCGCAGTCTTCGCAGGCGCGCTGATCCTGGTGCCGGCGACGGCGACGGTGATCGTCATCTCGCTCGAGGCCGCGCGGCAGTTCGCGTGGGGCATCACTGCGCCGCTGCTGTGGGCCATGATGGCCGACGTGGCGGACTTCTCGGAATGGAAGACCGGCCGCCGCGCCACCGCGATGGTATTCGCCGGAACGGTGTTCGGCCTCAAGGCGGGCCTCGCGATCGGACGCTCCTTCGCGAGCTGGATTCTGGACCTGTTCGGCTACGTTCCGAACGCTGCGCAGACGGCGGAGTCGATGCTAGGCATCAAGCTGATCCCGAGCGTCTTCACGGCGATCGTGTTCTTCCTGGGCGTAGGGTTCCTGTTCCTTTACAAGATCGACGCCAAGACCACGGCGCAGATGGCGCAGGAACTTGCCGAGCGCCGAAAGAAGTACGCGTAGGCGAGAACGATATCCGGAATTTACACGGCCGCGGATTCGTCCGCGGCCTTTTTTTGTCTCTTGCTCCCAGTTTCCGCCACAGGTGCAGCGGGCGCGGCGTAGTTCCGATCCGCCGGTGCGCGCCGCGGCTCCGCGAGGACCACACCGATGCAGCGCCGCTGGTGACCGGTCCTCCCGGCCCTGAACGCTGGCGCGCCACGCAGTGGGAAGTTCGCACGATTTTTGGCAACTTCAACGGCGCTGATTCGGCAAACCTTGTTTCCGCCTCCGGCAGGGCCTGACTATCTCTGCAGGACCGCGTTGGAGCAGTACGCTCGCCGGACACCCGCCCCCGAGGGGCGAAAACACCAACCCCCTTTCTTCACTGTCGGGTGGACCGCAAAGTGCAGCCACATTAGGGTCCCGGCGTGGCCGTCGGATGCACGCGCCAGGGCAGCGGAGGCGGAATGACTCTGATGGTGCGGACCGGCGGACGGGCACAGGTCCGCGCAGCCGCGGCGCTCGCCGCGGCAGTTCTCCTACTGTGCGTATCATGCTCGCGGCCCGAAGCGGCCGCAGCCAGGTATTTGGAGCGCGGCAAAGCGCGGCTCGCCGAGCAAGACTACTCGAGGGCCTCGCTGGAATTGAGGAACGCGATCCGGCTCGCTCCGAAGGACGCCGAAGCGCGGTACCAGCTTGGACTGGCGCAGATGGCGCTTCGCGATATCAGGGGCGCGGTCGCGTCCTTCCGGGCCGCAGTGGATCTCGACCCGCGCCACGAGCAGGCGCGGGTGAAGCTGGCGCAGATCCTCACCGCTGCGGGAGACAAAGAAGCCGTCCGCCAGGCGCAGGAGATTGCAAGGCGCGGCCTCGACGTCACC
>JBLNBX010000042.1:0-9126 GCA_050260275.1 bacterium | reverse complement strand
ACAAGATGTCGAACCGGTTGCGTTCGCGGTCCTTCTCGACGATGGTGGCTTTGAGCTTCGAAACGACGGTCGCGGCCAGCTTGGCCGCGTCGCCCTCCACCGTGAAGTCCAGGCCGCCGATGGGGAAGCCGCCCAGCATGTCGCGCATTGCGCCGCAGGTGACGAAAACACTCGAATTGACGCCCGCCGCGGCCTCCTGAACCTCCGCCAGAACACGGTTCTGGCCTGAGCTGAGGTGGCTCTCGAGCATGAACATGTAATCGCTCATATGTGTGGTGGCCTCAGGCGCCCGACTCAGGCCCTCGGGTGATGTTCATCTATGGTCTTTCTCAGCCGCGATCTGACTACGTGAGTGTAAACCTGGGTCGTCCCGATATCGGCGTGCCCCAACATGGTCTGAACGATGCGCAGATCCGCGCCTCCCTCCAGCAGGTGAGTCGCGAAGCTGTGGCGGAGAACGTGCGGCGAAAGCTGCCTGGTGATACCCGCTTTCCGTCCGTACTTCCCCAGAAGCTTCCAGAAACCCTGGCGCGTCATCGGCCCGCCGCGCGCCGTGACAAACAGGTACCTGCTCGCACGCCCGCCGAGCAGGGCCGGGCGAGCGGTGCGGCGGTATTCGGCAACCGCTTCGAGCGCATTCTCTCCCACCGGGACCAGCCGCTGTTTGCGCCCCTTTCCCACAACCCGAAGCACGCCCAGGTTCTCGTCGAGGTCCGACACCTGTAGCGAGCACAGCTCGCTCACGCGCACGCCAGCCGCGTAGAGCAGCTCCAGCATCGCGCGGTCGCGCAAGCCCAGGGGGGTGGTCGTGTCCGGAGCCTCGATAAGGCTCAGGATCTCATTCTGCGTCAAGTACTTAGGCAGGTTTCGCCACTGCCTCGGGAGCGCCTGCAGCGCGGTGGGATCGGCCGGTATGCGCCCTTCACGAAGCAGGAACCGCGAGTAGCAGCGCAGGGTCGTGAGATGCCTTGCCACCGAGCGGCTGTCCAGACCCGCCGCATAGAGCGAGTCGAGATACCCGCTGATGGCTGCCGCGTCCGGGGCGGACGCGCTGCGGCCGCAGTGGGCGGCAAATCTGCGCAAATCGCGGCCGTAAGCCGCTAAAGTATTGGCAGATAAGCCCTTCTCGATGCGGCAGTAATTCAGAAATGCCTGAATGTCCGCCGAGTATGCATCCACGCCCGGCATCCTGCCAATGATACAATATTCCCGAAATTGTTTGTAGAAAAAGAGTTTGCCGCGGGAGCCCGTTTTGCAGGCGTCCACCAGTAAGAAGGTCCAGGTCCGCCGTTTCGATAGGGAAACGGTCGCGGGATTCGTGAATCCGCAGACCTGGCAGCAGCCGGACGGGCTCGAGGTGCTCAGCCAGCAGGGCGCGGTGCTGCTGATCCCGTACGACCAGGTCAAGGCCGCGATCTTCGTCCGCGACTTCACCGAGGAACCCTCCGGATCTCCGGTTTTCAACACCCGCCCCAAGATGCATGGCGTTTGGGTGCGCCTGCGGTTCCGCGACGGCGAGATCATGGAGGGGCTTATCTCCAACAATCTATTGATGTTGGAGCCAAATGGCTTCACTGTGACGCCCCCGAACCCCACCCCCAACCGGCAGCGCGTTTTCGTTCCGCGCGCGGCGCTCGAGGAGGTCAGCGTGCTGGGCGTTGTTGGCAGCCCGCTCAAGAAGCCCGCCAAACCAAAGGCCCGCGAGCAGATCGGGTTGTTCGAGTAGCTGGGTCACATCCCGGCGGCCTGGGTGGCCCCGGCCGCTTTGCACGTGCGCCCTCACGCCTGGAATTCGCGCACATATTGCGCCAGTACGCGGCGCGCAGTGCCGCGATGTGCTCGCGGCCACGGAATTGCTGTCCAGATAGCTGAACCGGCCGCGCTCTACCTGACGCAAGGACCGTTCTTAACCCCAGGCTATGCCGCGGGAGCGGCGCCGGAGGGCGCTACGGCGCGAACGGGAAGTACCCGCGGCGGGCGCGAACCTTCACGTTCGGCAGCGTCGGAACCTCAACCCGAATTTCCCGGAACTGCGCCGGATTGTCGGTGGCCGGCGGCACGTAGCGCAGAATGTACTGGGTCGTGATCTCACCCGTGATCTTGGCGATCGAATCGAAAATGCTACGCGCGATCTGGGCGGCATAGCTGCCCGTGCCCACCTTCATCGCGTAGTTGCCCTCTTCGGCGTTGGCGGGTGTTGACAGCCACCCCGATACGTCCTTGTAGATGCCCTCGAGGGGATACTCTACGCGTCCGCCGGTTTCAGCAGCCAGCCGCTCCAGATTCGCTGCGCCCTCGCTGTGGAAACCGTATGCGGAGGTACTCAGGCAGTAAACGGTCACCAGGCTGCGTTGGGCGATCTCAATGATCTGGTCGAGCGTGTACTTGCTGGCGTTGTCCGAGCCATCCCCGAGGATGATCAGCACGCGGCGCGGCTCGATGGGTTCGCCTTGAACGAGGTCGGTCCTGGTGCAAGCGAGGTAGATGGCGTCGTAGATCGCCGAACCACCGCCGGGCTTCAGGGCGCGGATCTTTTCGACGATCTTCTCGGGGTCCGAACTAGTCTTGACCGCGAGTTCCGCCTCGGTGGAGGAGGTGACGAGAAACCCTGAGAAGCGCTTGTCGCCCGGCAGCAGGTTCCAGACCAGTTCCAGCACCGACTCGCGGAACGTATTCCAGTACAACCGGGTGGAGTTGCTGGCGTCGAGAATGAAGCCGACCACCACCGGCTGGTTCCGCTCGCGGGTGAAGTACTGAATCTTCTGCTCCTTACCGTCCTCGAAGATTCTGAAGTCGTCCTTGTCGAGGTTGGAGACGAAGCGCCCCTGCTCGTCCGTGACGGTCACCGGGACGATGACCTCATTAACCTGGACGCGAATGGGGGCAGGCTCCTGCGCGGACTCGGCGGGTTGCTGCGGGGGCTGCTGCGCCCACGCGAGCGTGCAGCCGAGAATCAGGCAAACGGTTTTCCAGCGCATGCTCATCACCTTGGCGGCTATACGAAGCGATTATACGACGGGCGGGCTGACCTGCCGGGTTTCCTCAAAGGTCCATGGCCGCGGACCGGGCCATAGGAATCAAGGGGCTGGGGCGGCGCGCTTCCGCCTTCGCGCGCGGGCAAACGCCACCCGGTGGACGCTCCCTCACGTGGCGGCGCGAGCGTGAGATGGTATCATTCTCTTCAGCGCAGTGCAGCTTTCTTGAGCAGTGTGAAGGAGATGGGAATGGCTCTGAGTGTATTGGAACGGCTAGCGAAGGTGCATCCGGATATGGAGATCTGGTGGGATTCCTCACCGCTGGTCTTCGCGTCATGGGTTAAGAAGATGGTGGACGCGGCGCCGGCCTCGCGGAAGGCCACGCTCGAAGAGGAGCTCAACCGGATCTACGTGATTGGCGACCCGGCGAAGAGCCTCGTCCGCGGCTGCACCACGAATCCGCCGCTGTCGCTGACGGCGGTCAAGAACGATCCGAAGTTCTGGAACGAGTGGATCGACGACATGATCGCCTCGAACCCGGGCCTTACGCTGCACGAGTACTACTGGAAGACCTACAAAGAGGTGATCCGCCGCGGCGCAGAGATGATGATGCCCATCTGGGAGGCGTCGGAGGGCAAGTACGGATACATCTCCGGGCAGCTCGATCCGCGGCTCATCACCGAGACCGAGCGAATGATCCAGGACGCGCAGGAGATTCGCGCCATCGCTCCCAACGTGATGATCAAGGTGCCCGCGAGCACGCAGGGTGTCGAGGTTGTCAAGGTGCTCAGCTCGATGGCCATCCCGACCAACGTCACCACCTGCTTCACGCTACCGCAGATTTGGGCGGTGGCGAACGCGGCGGCCGAGGGAGTCAAGATCGGCCTGAAGAACGGCGTGGATATGAGCAAATGGCGCGCGGTGATCACGATGATGATCGGGCGCCTGATCGAGATGCCCGAGCTCGACCAGCAGGCCGAGCGGCGCGGCATCACGCTCTCCTGGGCGGAGAAGCACTGGATCGGCATCCACACATTCCGCACGGCATTCAGGCTGCTGAAGGACGCGGGCCTTCCGAGCAAGATGCTTGCCTGCTCGATGCGCGAGGGTCCGAACGTCGGCGGGAAGGCGCACTTCTGGGATGTCGAGAAGATCGCGGGCGACATCGTATACACCATGCCGCCGTACGTCCTCGAACCGCTGTTCAACAAGTGCAGTGACCTCGAGTTCAAGGAGGAGATACTGTACGAGGACACTCCCGACGACGTGCTCTACAAGATGAGCAAGATCCCGTACTGTATCCAATCGTGCGATCCGAACGGGATGGAGGTGGACCAGTTCAACAGCCACCCGGCGACGATCGCAACGGCCCAAGCGTTCTCGAAGGCGTCTTCCGGGCTGGAAGAGTACGTCGGCGAGCGGCTGAAGGTGGTGAAAGGCGCAGCCGCGGGCAAAGCGTAGGCGCGCCGGGCGGAAGGACGTTATCTGCTTTGAGATATGGCGGTCCGGAGCCGCACGGCTCCGGGCCGCTTTCCTTTTTCAGACGAACCCACGCCAAGTAAATTAGCCAGCTCCGCAGCAACTTACGCGTGGAGCAGACCTAATTACAGCTGCCCGGCCGCGCGCCACCCACAGGTGGCCGCCGCCAGCGGAAAGCGTTTGGGCGTATTGGGGATTGACCCCGCACGCAATCGCGTTACAATCACCTCATGTCTCTCCGGGGGGCTGACATGACAACTCTACAACCTCTTTCCTGTTACACGGGTTTCAACGCACAGCACTCGCCCATGGGCGCCTTCATGAGTTTCACCTGCGGCAACATAGGAACCCGCGGTGGGATCGGGCTGCAAATCGGACAGCCCGGCGATCAGGAACTCTACATTGGCCTCAAAGACGGAGACAGGTACAGCGCCGAATCCATCCGCGCTCTCCCGTTCTACGTCGGCGCGGACAACAGAGCAGCGGATGCCTTCCTGGTTGAACAGGCGGGCCCGTCGGAAAAGAACGTGCGGCCAGACGTCGTTCCGTTCCGGCAGGACGAGGTCGAACGCCGGTATGGCTGGTGCACCGACGAGTGGCGCGCTCCCGGCATGGCGTTCAAGATCTACACTCCGTTTGCGTCCATACCCAATCCGGACGAAGCCTCCGAAAAGGAGATGAGGGAAGCGCTGCTGCCCGCGGTGGTGGCCCTGCTTGAAATCGACAATACGGGCGGAACCGCGCCGAAGACGGGCGTGTTCGCGGTAAGCCACGCACGCTCGGGCACTCACGTCCTCGACGAGGACCTCGGCGGGCCCGCGCGCGCCGGATTCGCCTACCGGCGCGAAGCCGGTTTTTCCGCAGAGCTGTTCGACCTGACCTCCGGCGAACGCATTCCGGCTGGCCGGCCGTTCGTGTTCATGCGCTGGTCACCGAGCGACGGCCTTCGCGAAATATACAACCCCGTGCACCTGCTCGGCACCTGCCCCGGTTTCGGATTCGAGGTGCCGCCCGGAAAGCGCTACGGCCTGGTGATCGGAATAGGCTCGTATCTCAGCGGTATTCAGACCACCGGTCTCGAATGCACGTATCTCTACACCCGCTACTACAAAGGCCTCGCCGATGTCCTCACGGCCGCACTGGACCGCGCCGGGCAGTTGATGGCTGCGGCCGAAGCGTTGGATGAGCGGCTCGAGTCCAGTGGTCTGTCCGCCGATCAGCGCTTCATGATCGCCCACGCGACGCACAGTTACTACGGCAGCACGGAGTTGCTCGAGGCCGAAGGCCGGCCTCTATGGGTTGTCAACGAAGGCGAGTACTGCATGATGAACACGCTGGACCTCGCCGTCGATCAGGTGTTCTGGGAACTGGACCGCAATCCGTGGGTCGTGCGCAATCTGCTTGATACATTTGTCAAGCGCCATAGTTACGTCGATGAAGTGAAGGCTGGGCCCGATGCGCGTTGTCCGGGCGGGGTGAGCTTCTGCCACGACATGGGAGCGCACAACAACTTCGCGCCGCCGGGCCGCAGCAGCTACGAGCTGGCTAACCTGAGCGGAACTTTCAGCTACATGACGCAGGAGCAGCTCTGCAACTGGATCCTCACCGCCGGCTGCTACATCGCGAAGACCCGCGACGCCGGCTGGCTCGGGCGGAACCGCAAAGTCATCGAGGCGTGCTTCTCCAGTATGATCAACCGCGGCGGCGATGTGGGCTTCGCGCAGTTCGACAGCGCCCTTACCGCCGGCGGGCAGGAGATCACGACGTACGATTCGCTCGATCACTCGCTCGCGCAGACTCGCAACAACGTCTACATTGCCGTGAAGTGCTGGGCAAGCTATCGCACCCTGGCTCTGCTGTTCCGCGAACTAGGTGACGCGGCGGCAGAGGAGCGCGCCCTCGACCTGGCCCGGCGAGTCGCAGCCGTGGTATCCGCCCAGGCCGTCGATGGCGTCCTCCCGGCCGTTTTCGAGAAGGATAGCCCGGGCTACCGCTCGCGCATACTTCCGGCCAGCGAGGGGCTTATCTACCAGCTCTATTACGACAGGACCGGATGGGCCGCGCACGCGCTGGTGCCGGTTGAGCGCAGCATGTACGACGTGCTGCGGGAACACACCAGGTTGCTTTTGCTCGATCCCGAGCGCAGAAACCTGTTCGCTGACGGCGGCATCAAGCTCTCGTCCACGAGCAACAACTCCTGGATAAGCAAGATCGCGATCTTTATGCACGTCGCCCGCCGCGTGTTCCAACTGGACAGCGATCCGGCCATCGCGGAAATTTTCCGCAAAGCCGACGCCGCACACGTTGACTGGCAGGTGAAGGGCAGCTCCTATTGGGCCTGCTCCGACCAGATCGTCTCCGGGGTAGGGAAGGCGAGCCGCTACTACCCGCGCGTGGTGACCACCGCGCTCTGGATGAGCTGAGCCGCCGCACCGTTACACACGCCCGGAGGCGAGCAGTTCGGCCCGATGGGCCCGCATCCGGGAGAACGCACCAGCCGTCTCGGTCAACGGCCGCACGCCGCGGCCATGAGTGCGAATCGTGCGGTTGCGCGCAGCAGCGACAGAAGCCGCTGGCGGTCACGCTCACGCTCGCGCGGCCGCTAGCGCAGCAGGCTCACTGGCGGTCGCGGCGGCTCTGCGAATTGGAACGCCACAGTTCCTCCAGGGCCGCCCCGAATGCCTCCCTGTCTCCCCGCTTGTGAGCCTCGATCACCCTGTCGATCGGCCGCTTCATCTCCTCTGGAAGTTCGAGTTCGATTTGCGGCGGCTCGACGTTCGGTTTCCTGCCGGACGCTCGGTTTCGCATGTCTAGGGATTGTAGACCGCCTCACCGCGCTTTTCAAAGACGGCCGTGAACATCTCCCAACGCTGAGCATTTCTGCGGCAACGGCCGGACAGCCACTCCTCCTCCCTGAACCTGCCCGCGTCTTGCAACCGGTGCTTCATCTCCCGGCTCCGGCGCGGCCCGCACCGCGGCCTTCCAGGGCCCTCGCAGCGGCCTGCCTGAGAGCATTCGGCGCCCGTTGTCCCGGCCCGCACCTGGCTGACCGCGGTGCTTCGCCGAATATGGCGACCGGATTGCTCTCCATAGGTGACTACCTCGAAAGGACGACAACCATGCAACGTGACGCGTTCATTGCGACCCCCATGGCTGCGTGCCGACAGCGGCAATCCGAGTTTGCAGAACGGCCTGAGGGCCGGCCGGATCGCCGCCAGCGTTCGGGGGCTATCGACATTCTGACGATCAGCGATAATCCAACACTCAGCGTCTATCTCTCCGGGCTGTTTCACGAATCGGGTTGGACCATCGCTCGCGTCCGAACGTTCCGCGAGGCAGTCGCGCTGCTGAAGAACACTCGCGTGGCAGTTGCCGTGTGCGAGGAGTGCCTGCCTGACGGGCTTTGGCAGGATACGGCGGCGGCTCTCAGATCCATGCCGGAGCCCCCGGCGTTGATCGTGGTTGGCGACGACCAGTCGCTGGTTCACGAGATTACGGCCCTGGGCGGGTTCGACGTGCTGGTCCGGCCGTTGCGCGAATCGGAAGTCGTCTGGACGATCGCCAGCGCCTGGCACGCATGGACGAAGCGTGTCGAAGGGGCAGAGAAGGGGGCGCCTTGATGACGAAGTGCCCCATACGTGGCTGCCCGGTCCGGTGCGCACCCGGCCAGCCGTGCCGCATCGGCCAGATTGCCTTCCGCACTGTTCTTCTAATAGTGACAGCCGCGTTTGTGTTGAGTATCTCGATGGGCCTAAGAGATCTGAGCACAAACGCCGGTCTGGAACGCCGTGTCGCTGAACCGCCGCCAGTCGCTCGCCCGGAAGCCGTTCAGTTGATGGGCGAGCCCTCGGATGACGCACGACAGCGGATCGGGAGCGATGCTCACCGGGAGACCGCAATCCCTGCTGATGAATCGATCCAGGTCCCGCAGCAACGCTGACCCGCCGGTCAACACGATACCCGTCTCGACCAGGTCCGCGCTCAGTTCGGGAGGAGCTTCCTCCAGCGCCTCCCGAATTGCTCTCACGATCTTTTTCAGGGGCGGCGCGATGGCCTCAGTGATCTCGCCGCTCTGTATGGTGACCCTTCGCGGAATGCCTCTCGCGGCGCAGCGGCCCTTGATAGCCAGAGCCGCTTCGTGGTGGCCGGAAACGGCCGAGCCGATCTCGATCTTTAGCCGCTCGGCAGTCGGCTCGCCTATGACGAGCTGGTGTGAGGCGAGTGCGTGGGTCACGATGGCGGCATCCATGTCGTCGCCACCCACGCGGACCGCGCGCGCGTATACGGCATTGCCGAGCGACAGGATCGCCACGTTCGTGACACCCGCTCCGATGTCGACCACCATGCGGCCGCGGGGTTCTTCTATCGCCAGCCCCGCTCCTAAGGCGGCGGCGAGAACCTGATCCACGAGCAACACACAGGCGGCGCCTGCCTCCTTGAGAGATTCGACGACGGCAAGACGCTCCACATCCGTCAATGAGCCCGGGACGGCGATGGCGGCCTTCATGCGGCGCCAGGGGCGGGCGAGATGCGCCTTCTCCAAGAACCGGTGCAGCATTCCGCCGAACAGGTCGAGATCGGTGACGATTCCCCCGCGGATGGGTCGGGCCGTCTGGAGTTTCTGGGGCGTCCGGCCACGGCCGGACGCCGCTTCTCTGCCCGCTGCCACCCT
>JBLNBX010000041.1:0-14777 GCA_050260275.1 bacterium | reverse complement strand
CGTGTTCGTATGATGTTGGAGGAAAAGCAGCAGGCGCATCAAAGCGGAGCATAGTGCCATGGGTCGCAGGCCCGTGTTTCATGGGATTGCGGCCGCGGCGGGCTGCAGATGCGAGCGCGGCCCGATGCTATCCTTGTAAGAGGTTCCGTCCGGAAAACACTCACTTGAAAGTAGGATTTGTAAGTCTGGGGTGTCCCAAGAACCTTGTGGACACCGAGGTCATGATGGGGCATTTGGCCGCGCACGGCCACGAACTCACACCCAACCCCGAAGAGGCCGAGGCGATAGTCGTCAACACGTGCGGCTTCATCGGGCCGGCACGGGAAGAATCCGTCGAAGCCATCCTGGAGATGGCGCGGTACAAGGAAACCGGCTCGGCCCGCCGGCTGATCGTTACGGGCTGCCTGGTGGAGCGCCACCGCGACGAGATCCGGGCCGAAATGCCCGAGGTGGATGCCGTCCTGGGCACGAACGAGGTGGAGAGCATAGTGGCGGCGTGCGAAGGCCGGGCCGCCGCCCCTGCGCGCGCGCCGTACCTGTATCACGACGCCACGCCGCGCCTGCTCGCCACGCCCGCGCATTACGCGTACATCAAGATTGCCGAAGGCTGCGATCACCCGTGCTCGTTCTGCGTCATCCCGCAGTTCCGGGGGGCGTTCCGCAGCCGCACGCCGGACTCCGTGGCGGCCGAAGCCGATAGCCTGTTCTCGCGCGGCGTCCGCGAGATCAACCTCATCGGCCAGGACACAACCTGCTACGGCGAGGACCTCGGCCTGCGCGATGGGCTCGCGCTGCTGCTCGCACGGCTGGCGCGCCTGCCCTCCGCTAGCGGCAACTGGATACGCTTCCTGTACGCGTATCCGAACCGCATCACGCAGCGCCTGCTCGACACGATCGCGGAGCACGCGCCGATCGCGAAGTACATCGACGTTCCGCTCCAGCATGCCTCACGCGCGGTGCTGAAGCGCATGAAGCGCGGCGGGTCGGGCGACGCTTTCCTGAAGCTCATCGAGCGCATCCGCCGCTCCGTGCCCGGAGTGGCCGTGCGCACCAGCATGATCGTTGGCTTCCCGGGTGAGACCGAGGACGATTTCGAGGAGTTGTGCAGCTTTGTTGAATCGGCGCAGTTGGACCGCCTTGGAGTGTTCTCGTACTCCGACGAAGAGACAGCCGCGAGTTTTCGCCTCGGCGGGAAGGTTGCTCCGCGAACGATCTACAATCGCAGGCGGCGTCTGATGGCCATCCAACGTAAGGTGTCGAAAGCCCGCAACCGGAGGATTGTGGGGCAGGAGTTCCCCGTGCTCGTAGAGGGCCCCTCTTCCGAAACGGATCTGCTGTGGCAGGCGCGCGCCCAATCGCAGGCGCCCGCCATCGACGGCGTCTGCCTTATCAACGACCTCGAGGGCGCGCCGCCGCGCCCCGGCGAGATGCGCCGCTTCCGCGTCACGGCCGCCCACGATTACGACCTTGTCGGCACGCTGCTCGAAGACAGAGTAGCCTGTCCGGCGCAGGAACTGCGCGTTTTGGGAGCACACCAGTGAGATGCCCGATCTGCCGTAAGCGGGTGCAGCCGGGCACGCCGGAGGCCCCGTTCTGCAGCGAGCGTTGCAGGTTGATCGACCTGGCCAACTGGGCGGACGAGAAGTACCGCATCCCGGCCTGGCCGGAGGAGCCGGAGCTCGAGGAGCAGCCCGAAGGAAAACATGATGGGGACGGCGAGTAAACCGGTCACTGCGCGCGGCGGGATCGCGCACTGGATTGCGGTCTGGTTTGGCTGCGGCCATGCGCCAGCCGCTCCGGGGACGACGGGCTCGCTGGCCGCGGTGGCGATCGCAGCCGCGCTTGCCGTTTTCGGCGGTCTCGCGGCCTGGCAGATCGCCGCGCTCGGCGTGCTGCTGATAGCTCCGGGCGTGTGGGCCTCCGGACGCGAGGAGCAGGCCTGCGGCAAGACGGACCCGAACTCTGTCGTGGTGGATGAGGTGGCCGGGCAACTGATCGCATTCGCGGGCGCAGCCAACCTTGGCTGGCCCGTGTTCGCCGCGGCGTTCGTGCTTTTCAGACTGTTCGACATCTGGAAACCGTTCCCCATCGACAGCGTGCAGCGGCTGCCTCGCGGCTGGGGCATCATGGCAGACGACGTTTTCGCCGGCATCTATGCCGCGCTTGTGTTGTACGCGGCAGGGTGTTTCAATCTCTATTGAATACGCATATGCCCCGCAAGCAGGCCGAGAACAAACCTGAGATCACGGAAGTCACCCCGCCGGCAGCTATCGCGGGCGGCGAACTTGAGATACGCGGCAAGGGTCTCCTCCGCCCGGAGGGGCGCCCGCGCGTGCGCTTCGGCGAGGTCGAGGCGCCCATTATCATCGGCTCGGAGTCAAGGGTGATCGCGCGCGTTCCGGAGGGCGCGGAGGTTGGCGAACTCATAGTTGAGAGCAACGGGAGCAGCGCCTCGGCCTCCTGCGACGTGGGTGTGCGGATCGCCGACGGCGTCCATCCGGTGGCTAACCCGGCTATCGATGCGGCGGGAAATATCTACACCACACTCAGCGGCAGCCGCGGCCAGAAAACGCCTGTTTCGGTTTTTCGCACCGACCTCAACTACACCACCAAGCCGTTCCTCTCCGACATCATGAACGCCACCGCGCTCGCCTTCGACCGCGATGGCCTGCTGTACATATCCAGCCGTTACGACGGCGTCGTCTACCGGGCCGCACCCGACGGCAGCATGTCGGTCTTCGTCGAGGGCATGAACATCGCCACCGGGCTGGCTTTCGACGAGGACGAAAACCTGTACGTGGGCGACCGAAAGGGCACCATCTGGAAGATCAGCCGCGACAAACAGATCTACGTTTTCGCGACGCTCGAGGAATCCGTTTCGGCCTACCACCTCGCCTTCGGCCCGGACCGCCACCTGTACGTCACCGGCCCCACGACATCGAGTTTCGATTCCGTATACCGCATCTCTCCCGCCGGCGACGTCGCGGTGTACTATCGAGGTCTCGGACGCCCGCAGGGGATCGCCTTCGACGCGCAGGGCCGCATGTACGTCGCCGCGTCGCTCTCGGGGCGCAAAGGAATTGTCCGCTTCGGCGGCGATGCGAAGCCGGAGCTGTTCCTATCCGGGCCTGGCATCGTCGGGCTGGCGTTCACGCCCTCGCGCGCGATCGTCGTGGCGACAAGCGGCGCGCTCTATCGCGTGGACGTCAATATTCAGGGCAAACCGCTGCCGTGACGCTCGCTCAATTCGTGCGCGGCCTCCTCTTCCGCGCACGCTCATCACAACCTGCGCGATTGCCCGCGCTCTCGCGCCTGGAAGCTCTCAATGACTGCTGAAATCATCGCGGTAGGTTCGGAACTGCTCACTCCGGACCGCATGGACACCAACTCGCTCTGGCTCACGTCGGAGCTTAACGGCCTTGGCATCGAGGTCGCGACGAAAACCATCGTCGGCGACGACCGCGAACGGCTGGCCGCTGCTGTGCGGCTGGCGCTCGGCCGCTCGGAGGTCATCATCCTCACCGGCGGGCTCGGGCCCACGGAGGACGACGTCACCCGCGAGGCAGTCGCCGCCGCCCTGTCGCGGAAGCTCGTCTACGTGGAGGAAATCTGCAGGCGCATTGAGGCGCGCTTCGCGTTCCGGAACCGCACGATGCCGGAGATCAATCGCCGCCAGGCGTACGTGATCGAGGGCGCGGAAGTGCTGCCGAACGAGAACGGGACCGCACCGGGGCTCTGGATCGGGCTGGACGGGCGGGCGATGGTCCTCCTGCCCGGGCCTCCGGGTGAGATGAAGCCGATGTTTACCGCCGAGTGCCTGCCGCGCCTGCGCCGGCTCGCGCCGGAGATGTACCTGCGAACGCGCTTCTACCGCATCGCGATGGTGCCGGAGTCGGAGGTGGATCAGCGAATCGCGCCGGTGTACACGAAGTACACGAACCCGGTGACGACGATTCTGGCCGCCGCCGGGGATATTCAGGTGCATCTGCGCGCGCACGCGGCTTCGGCGGAGGAAGCCGAACGCCTCGCATGCGAACTCGGCTCGCAGATAGAGGAGATCCTCGGTGACGACATCTACTCGCGAGACGGAGCGCCGCTGGAGGAAGTCGTCGGCCGCCTGCTGCGCAAGCGCGGCGAGACGGTCTGCGTCGCCGAGAGCTGCACGGGCGGCTACATCGGCCAGCGCATCACGTCGATTGCCGGCAGTTCCGACTACTTCGTGGGAGGCTTCCTCACCTATACGGAAGCCGCCAAGCGCGACCTGCTCGGCGTGGACGAGGAACTGCTGCGCACGCATGGCGCGGTCAGCGAACAGGTCGCCGAGGCCATGGCGCGCGGCGCGCGCGAGCGCACCAGCGCAACGTGGGGGCTTTCGGTGACCGGAGTCGCCGGTCCCGGCGGCGGGAGCGAGGAGAACCCGGTCGGGACGGTGATCACCGGCCTGGCCGGTCCGGATCGCACGCTCACCCGCCGGCTCAGATTCCTCGGCGACCGCGAGCGCGTCCGCATGTGGGCGTCACAGGCAGCGCTCGACATGCTGCGCCGCGCCCTGCAGAAGTGAGCTCGGGAGCCGATTGAGGGGCGCTGGAAAGACCGCGTCCCCGCCCTCCATCCGCTCCAGGTTTTCGTTGCCATTCACCTTGTCCGCGCCGCGAGGTGTATCATACATCCCGAGTCTTCGAAGAGGAGGATGACTTGAGATTCGCGGTAGTCTGCGCAGTTTTTTTGACTGCGCACGGAATGACGTTCGCGCAGCGCCACAAAGCGCCGATCGTGCCGAACACCCCGGAAGGGGAGCTTCTGAGCCAGATCAGAAGCGAAACGGACGATGCGAAGAAGCTCGCGCTGCTCGAGCAGTTTGCGGCACAGTACTCGGACCACGGCGCTGTTACCTGGGTTTACGAGCAGCTCATCGCCGCTGAGACGAAGGCCGGCGCCTACGACAAGGCGTTCGATTACGGCGAAAAACTCCTCGCCATCGACCCGGGCGACGCGCGCAGCGCGCACGCGGCGCTCAAGGCCGCGGAGGCCAAGCGCGACGCCGAAGCCATCATCAAGTGGTCCAACCGGACCGCTGAGATTGCGGCCAAGAACGTTGCGTCGTCCCGTCCTGAGAACATGGATGAGGACCTGTGGGCGGCGGAACTCGATTTCTCGAAGCAGGTCATCCTCTACACCGAGTACTCGCTCTATGCGGCGGTGCTTCAGATTCCCGATCCGCAGACTCGCATCATGCTCGCCGAGGCGCTCGATAAGCGCAACCCTGACAGCCAGTACGCTCCGGCGGTGGCGGAACAGTGGTTCGTCGCACTCATGCAAGTGGGCCGCAGCGAGGATGCCCTGGCGCTGGCAAATCGCTGGGTCGAGAAAGGCAAGGCCTCCGCGGAGATGATGCTGGCCGTCGCCGGGGCCATGACCGGGAATAAGCAGACCGCCCGCGCCATCGAATTGGCGGCAAAAGCGAAGGAGGCGATCGCAGCCTCGCCAAAGCCCGAGGGGGTTTCAGACGCCGACTGGCAGGCGCGCCAGACGCGGATCGCCGGACGCGCAAGCTGGATAGCCGGCGTCGCGCACGCCGCCGAGAACCGCTGGGCCGAAGCCGACAAGGCACTGCGCGAAGCCCTGCCTACAATCCGTGACGACCAGAACGTTCTCGCCGAGGCGCTTTTCTACCTCGGTGTAGCGAACTATCGCCTCGCAGAAGCCGGCGAGACCAGCCGAGTCAAGGACGCACTGGAGTACAGCCGGCAGTGCGCAGCCATACCCGGCCGGTTCCAGGAGCCGGCAAACACGAACGTCAAAGCAATTCGCTCGCGCTTCCGGGTTCAGTAGCCCGGCATGAACATACTGGTCCCGAACCTTTGAACCCTGGGAGTGGGGTTTGGGTAATCTCGCTGGAGGGCTCGCCCGCAACCGTGGTCACGTTTGCCGCGAACGGGGAGCCTATCGTCGCGCGCCGCGCGTATCGTTTGCTAAGTGCTGAAATCTGAGAGGGCTACGGCGCCTCGGGAGGAAGATCCGGCTCCTCCGTAACGTGCGTGACGGCCGCTGTCGCCGGAATCGGCCGCAGCAGTTGTTCCTTCCGGTAAACGAGCGTTGAAGTGTTGTAACTGGCTATCTCGAAGCCGTGCCCGTGGATGATGGCGTCGGTCGGGCAGGCCTCCACACAGTACCCGCAGAAAATGCAGCGCGAGTAATCGATGTTGTACACCTTGGCGTAGCGCTCCGCGCCGCTGATGCGCAGCGTATCGGTGTTCTCGGCCGCCTCGATGTAGATGCAGTTCGCCGGACATGCCGCCGCGCAGAGGAAGCAGGCAACGCACTTTTCGAGACCGTTCTCGTCGCGGTCCAGGATGTGCACGCCGCGAAAACGCTCTTGAAATACGGGCGGCTCGTCCGGGTACATCTCAGTGACGGTGGGCGACAGGAACTCCTTGAGCGTCACGCCCATACCCTTTACGATGGCCGCGGCCGAACCGATAACCTCTTGAAACTTAGGCATCTTGCCCCTCGGCGGCTCCACCCGGGAGCCTAGTTCTTGGACCCTCAACCTGGGCGCATTTCCGGGACGCGGTCCTCCGCCCGGAACGGTTGCGTTCCCACACGTTCACCTGCCGCCTCAATGGCCGCCTTCGAAAAACCGCCTTGCGCGAGCGAGATGCGCCCGTCCGGCTCGACGAGAAACAGCGAGGGAACCATAGAGATCCGGAACGCGTTGCTCACGGCGTAGTTCTTCGGGTCGTCGAGAAGCGTCGTGAACGTGGCGCCATACTCGCGGTTGTACGCCTCCGTGGCGGCCGCCGCGTCCTGCGAGATCCCGACCACCTGCAAACCCGCCTGGTGCAACCGCTCGAGGTAGGGCCAGGTCATCTGGCACACCGGGCAGGTCACCTTGAAGAACGCGAGCAGCACGGGCCCACGCTCAAGCATACTTGTGAGCGATGCCGCGCCCCCTCCGAGCGACTTGAGTTCGAACTCCGGTGCCTGATCGCCGACTTCGAGCATGCCTTCCCGCCGGAACCAACCCATACTATGAGAATACAGAAGCCGCGCGACACAGGGGAACACAGAAGCCGCGGCGATGCAGGCGTGGGCCGGAGACCTTCGCCGGATGCTTGGTCCGGCCTGCATCGGCCCGTGTTGGGCGGGCGCGCTCGCCCGCGCCGCCCCCCTGGTCCGGCCTGGCTGGGCTATACTCCGACGTTTTGCCGCGCTCAGCGCCCGATGGGCGACCAGGGGGTCGCCCGCGGATCAGGGGCTCCGCCCCACAGGGCCTTGGCCGCTGGCGCTGGACTGCCACTCAGGCCATGCGCCGCGCAGGCAAGTGCGATCTACGCGTACCACCCGAAACCGGACCAAGGCCGTCGCCGGCATCTCGTGCCCGGTTCTATATAAGTGCCCTGACTTCAGTTATTTAAGTCTGGCTGGCGACCTTTGTGGCGGGGACGTTGGAGTACTTTAACATCTGGTAGTACCAGAATTGCGGTAGCCGCCGCGGAACCCTGTGGTATACTGCCAAAAGTCAGTCTCAAAGTTAAGTCCTGTTAACCCCCGCACTTGCGGGAGCCTCATCCGAGGCAGTCAAACGCCAGGGAGGTGCGATGCAGCTAATCAGGACCGCCATCTGGGTTGGGCTGGCAGTAAGCGCCGCCGCTGCGCTAGCAAGCGAGCCAGTTCTGGATTCCAAGAAAACAAACGACCCAAGGCCGACCCGGCTGGCGGAGTTCCTGCGTGAGAAAAAGTGCCCCGTTCGCCATCTGGCTGCGGACTTCATAGCCGCAGCCGATCGCCACAACTTGGACTGGCGCCTTCTGCCCAGCATCGCGGTGGTTGAGAGCGGCTGCGGGCGCGCGCAGCGCTGGAACAATATCTTTGGCTGGGCATCCGCCAGAAAGCGATTCGAGTCGGTTCGGGCAGGGATTTACATCGTCGCGGAACGGCTGGCGAACTCCAAGCTGTACAGGGATAAGCCGTTGGATGAGATGCTGCGGACCTATAACAGGCACGCAGGCTATGGCGCGAAGGTCAAGCGGGTCATGCTCCAGGTAGATTCGAGCGAGCCTCTCAAGGCGCGGGCGGGCGGCCCGCCTTTGCCGGCTGCCGCCCCTCCGCCTCCACCTTCGCCGGGAGCTATGGCCGCCCTCCGGCCAGAATTCGACCTCTCCGGCGCCTGGCCGCTCCCTGAAGCATGGGCGAACCCATTGCTAGAGCGGCCTTTCACCCCTAGATAGCCAGGCTCACTCCAGAAATTGCAGCCCGAGATATACCCCGCCAAAAATCACCAGGGAGACCGCCAGCACGATGGCCATCCTGACCGCCTTTTCCATGCGGGTGGACCCCTCGTCCTGCTTTATCCGTTCGTCAAGGCCTTCAAACATGGTCTTTGACCTCCTCCAAACGCGTTCAGGTGATCCGAATGAAACCCGTATGATGGACTACGACGGCTCTCGTGGCCGCACCCCATTCTAGTGCTCTTTTCCCGTTTCGCCCAGTAAAATCGAACCTGGCCCACCAAGACCTGTAGAATGTTGCGGTGAGGCAGACTGCAATGATTCGCAGCGGGCGTATTCCCTGGCTGGCGGCCGCTATCCTGCTGGCCGGTTGCGGCTCCCAGGAGACGGCAAAAAAGGCTCCGGCTCCGGTGCCGGACGTCTACAAGGTCCGGTTCGAAACCAGCGAAGGACCCTTCACCGTAGAGGTGCACAAGGAGTGGGCCCCGGAAGGGGCGGAGCGGTTCTACCGGCTGGTGGAGCGCAGGTTCTACGACGAAGCCCGGTTCTTTCGCGTGGTGCGTGGGTTCGTCGCGCAATTCGGGATCAACGGCGACCCGAAGGTCGCGGCGCTATGGCGCAACATGACAATAAAGGACGATCCGGTAGTCGAAAGCAATCTCCGGGGGTACGTTACGTTTGCCGCGTCCGGCCCGAACACGCGAACGACTCAGGTTTTCATTAACTTAGGCGATAACAGCCGCCTGGACAAACTGGGTTTTGCCCCGTTCGGACGCGTGGTGGAGGGCATGGACGTCATCGACAGGTTCTACGCCGCACACGGCGAGGGCCCCCCTCGTGGGCACGGCCCCGACCAGGAACAGATCGAGCGCGGCGGCAACGCGTACCTCGAACAGCGGTTTCCGCGGCTGGATTACATCAAAACCGCCCGCATCGTTCAGTAACGCGAGCCGCGCCATCGTCGAACACGTCGGGCGGCGGCAGAAGGCTCAACACGAGGTACGCCTCGGCCTCGAAGTCGTAGAAATACCCCGGTTGGACCAGGACGCCATCGCGCTCCAGCATTTCGAGCACCCATTCCTCCTCGGTGCGGGTGCGCGGGACGCGCAGGGTGGCGTACCAGCCGCCCTCGACATTGAGGAGTTCGCACGCGCCCGCCGCCAGCTCGCGCAAACGGTCATAGTTGCGCCTCACCCGCGCGGCGATCTGGCTGCGAATAGCATCGCCGAGCTCGAGCAGGCGCGCGGCGGCGTGCTGCACCGGCGTACCCACCGACAGGTACGTGTCCGCGATGAGCTCCAGCCTCTCGAGCGCGGCCCGGCGAAGGCCGTTCGGGCCCGACACGGCGATCCAGCCCAGCTTCATCTGCGGCAAGCCAGCCATTTTCGAGAGGCCACCCAGCGCGAACACCAGCGCGCCCTCGGCGCCTGACATGGCCGGGACCCGGAGGGGATCAGGGCCAAAAGTGAAGTCCGAGAAGACCTCGTCTGAGATGATTGCCAGTCCGCGTGCTGCGCAGAAGGCCGCGAGCGCGTCGCGCTCGGCGCGTTTTATGAACGAGCCAGTGGGGTTGTTGGGGTTCACTACGACCACGGCGCGCGTCCGCGGGCTCGCGGCGCGCTCCAGTTCGTGCATCTCGAGACTCCAGGAGCCGTGGTATGCAAGCGGGTACGAGACAACGCGAACCGATTCGAGTGCGGCGAGGTACTCGAAAAGGGGGTAGGAGGGCCGCGGCACGAGGATCTCGTCGCCGGGGTTCGCCAGCAGCTTGAACAGCCAGGCGTAAGCCTCGCTGCTGCCGGGCGTTAGGACGATATCGCCCGGATGCACCGCCACTCCGCGGGCGGCGTATGCCGCGGCGACTGCTTCGCGGGCCGCCAGAAGGCCGGCGGGCGCGGGCTCGTATAGAAGTGACCGTTCCTCAGCCAAACAGGAAACGAGGCCAGCCGGGTAGTCGAATCCCGCACGCGTCGGGTTGGATTCGGTCAGATCGAGGATAGGGGTGGTCCGGGCCGCGAGCGCGGCGGCGATCCGGTTGGGGCGCAGATCCCAATCGAGGCGGGAAGAGAACATAATCCTCCTCCCGCTAAGTTACACCGGGGGCGGCATGGGCCGCCCCTGAGATAGGCCGCCGGGCTCGGATAACCGGCCCTGCTACTTGTTCTTCTGTTTGGGCTGGCCCTGGCTCTCGTCGGTCAGCGGGGCGGTTGACGAAGCGATACCCATGCTCGCCATCTGCTGCTGGACCTGGCTCTGCTGCTGCTGCACGATCGGCAAGGAGGTGCTAGCTACCTGCTGCAACTGCATCTTGTCCGACATCTGAAGGTTGTTCAGCGCCGAGATCTGGTTCCGCTCGTGCTTCTCGATCGCGCTGAAGAAGGCGCGGTCGAAGTCCTCTCCCGACTTGGTCGAGAGCTGGCTGATGTTCTGGCGCTCCTTCGAACTCAACTGTGCGGGCACCTCCACCTTGTGCTGCGACCCGTAGCTGCGAAGGTTGCCGAGTATCTGGCTCTGCTTGGACTGGATGTCGCTGGCCAGTTGCTTCACATCAGTGTTGCCTGATCTCTGCTGCGCGATGCTGGAAATCTCGATCTGCGCCATCGCGGAGGATGCGGCGGTCTTAAAGGACTGCTTCTCGGAAGACGACAGTCTTTCGAGCTGACCTGCTATCTGCTGCTGCACCTGCTGCTGGGCCTGCTGGGCCTGCTGCGATTGCTGCTGAGCCATCGCCGGCAGCATCGCAAAAAGCCCCGCGGCGGCCAGACTCACAGCATATCCTGCGGTCTTTAACATAGTGGTTTTCCCCTCTGCTCAGATTTGTGAATGGCGAGTCCAGACAGACCTGCCAGTTCACCTGATGCCATTTTACAAGGCGAGCAGAGTAGGAGCCCCGCTCTGTTAGTACAAAGCCGTGCGGATCAATAAAGACTTACTTAGACACTCCCGCCGGAAGCTTACTAAGAATACGGTCCTGAATCCAGTGTTCGTCCCACCACTCGATGGGCTGCACCTGCGTTCCGTCGATCTGCATACTGAAGTGAAGGTGGTCGCCTGCGGCCAGGCCGGTTTCTCCGCTGCGGCCAATTTCGGTTCCTTTTTTCACCATGTCGCCGGGCTGCACCTTGAACTCACTCAGGTGGCCATAGATGGATTGCAAGCCATATCCGTGATCGATAACAATGCAGTTGCCGTAGATACCAAGGTTGTCCGCGAATATGACTTTCCCATCATTCGCGGCGACAACCGGAGCGCGCCGCACGTCGGATAAGTCGAATCCCAGATGCGTCTGCCGGTCAACCTGTTTGCCGCGATAGATGTAATTGCGGGTGTCGGCGAAAAAGGATTCCGTCTTGCCATAGCGGTGGAACGGGCCGCTCCACAGGAAGCGCTCCTCAGTCTTCAGGCGAAGGTCCGATAGCGTCTTGTTATTGGCGCGCCGCATCTCGCCGTTGATCTTCAGGTAGCGCTGGAGCAGGTCACCCGTGCCCTCGGGGTCTATGGCCGGAACGACTTTTTCCAGAAACGCATCGGTCAGTTCCAGGTCTCTTATCCGGAACTTCTTCAGAAACACTTTGAACCAGAACTGAGCGCGCGCCTCCGCACCGGACGGATTTCGCGCGTAGACTACGGGGACGGTGTCGGCCGGGACGTCCCACGGGAACGCAAACAGAGAGAAGCGATCCTCTTTAGATCCGCCCGGAAGCGGGAAGCTGCGGAATGTGTATGGCCCAACCCGCACGCCGGCCTCGGTCCAGTAGCCGGAGACCTTGAAAGTAACGAGTTCGGCGCCGCCCTGGTTGATGTAGTGCTGGTGGCCGTCTGCGACGACGCGGGGCGGTTGCGAGTTGATCTCGACATCCCAGGCAAGCCGGTCTGTCGCGCCGCGCAGATCGTTGGCTACGGTTTCGATCACGAGGCGCGCCTTGCCGTCCTTTATTCCTGATGCGGACTTCGTTCCTGCGCTGAAACGCATATCCACCGGCGGCTCGTTCGCGCCCAGGAAGGTGAAGCGGCGCGCCGGCTGCTTCCACTCGAAAACGGTGTGCGAAGCACCGTCCTGAACGAGTGTCGCGGTGAAGCGCCGTATGCCGTGAGGGTTGGTCACGCTCACGGTGAACGGCGTGGAGGCGCCAATCACCTCGGGAACAGGATCGATCTTGATGGTCGAACCAGTAGAGAGCACCAGCAGCGCAAGAGTTCCGGCCAGTATGAGGGCAAATAGGAGGAAAACGGCTTTTTTCATGTCCAGGGCAACACCTGAGAATAGAGTACCAGCGCAGCCGCGAATCCGCAGGCCGCGCCCCGTGGCTACCATGAGATGAACGAGATGCCGCTTAGCGGTTTCGACCCGCTTGTACGGGAGTGGTTTTCGGCGCGCTTCGGCGACGTGACCGAGCCGGAGCGGCTCGGCTGGCCCGTGGTGCGGGCGGGCGGCGACGTGCTCATTTCGGCGCCCACCGGAACCGGCAAGACGCTCGCAGCATTTCTCACCTGCATCGACGGGCTGGTGCGGCGCGCACGCGAAGGGCCGCTCGAGGACCGGATCGAGGCCGTCTACGTCTCACCGCTGAAGGCGCTCAGCAACGACGTCCACAAAAACCTCGAAACGCCGCTCGCGGAGATTCGCGAGCTCGCGGAGGGCCGCGGAATCAAACTGGCCGCGATCCGCGCCGCCGTGCGCACCGGCGACACGCTGGCATTGGAGCGGCAGGCGATGCTGCGCCGGCCTCCGCACATCCTGGTGACGACGCCGGAATCGCTGTTCATCCTCTTGACGGCCGAGAAGAGCCGCCGCATGCTGGCGACGACCCGCACGCTAATCGTGGACGAGATCCACGCCGTCGTGGACGACAAGCGCGGCTCGCACCTGGCGCTTACGCTCGCGCGCCTGGATGCGGTGATCGCTGCGGCAGGCGGCGCGCGCCCGCAGCGGATCGGACTCTCGGCGACGGTGAATCCAGTGGACGAGGTTGCGCGATTCCTGGGCGGCGATCCGGCGATCGTGCAGGTGGGCCACAGGCGCGACATGGAGCTTGCTGTCGAGGTCCCGCGCGACGAGTTGGGCGCAGCCGCCAGCACCGAAATGTGGGGCGAGATCTACGATCGCCTGGCGGAGCTGATATCGCAGCACCGCACCACGCTGGTCTTCGTGAACACGCGGCGGCTGGCGGAGCGCATCTCACATCATCTGGGCGAGCGCCTGGGGCCCAAGGCCGTGCTGCCGCACCACGGCAGCCTCTCGCGCAAGCTCCGGCTCGAGGCCGAGCAGCGCCTCAAGAAAGGCGAGTTGCGCGCCGTGGTCGCCACGGCGTCGCTCGAGCTGGGTATCGACATCGGAACGGTGGACCTGGTGTGCCAGATAGGCTCACCGCGCTCGATTGCAGTCGCGCTGCAGCGCATCGGGCGCTCCGGACACGTCATGAGTGCGGTGCCGAAGGGCCGGCTGTTCGCCACGACGCGCGACGAGCTGTTGGAGTGTGCCGCAGTGGTGCGGGCTATACGGCAGGGAGAGCTGGACCGGCTCGAGATTCCGCGCGCGCCGCTGGACATACTGGCGCAGCAGATCGTAGCCGAAGCCGCCGCCGCGCCCTGGCGCGAGGACGACCTGTACGCGCTGGTGCGCCGCGCCTATCCATACCGCGACCTCGCGCGCGCCGATTTCGACGCCGTCATCGAGATGCTCTCCGAAGGCTTCGCCACCGCCCGCGGGCGCAGCGGCGCGATGCTGCACCGCGATCGGGTAAACGGCGTTGTCCGCGGACGACGCGGCGCGCGGCTGGCGGCAATGACTTCCGGCGGCGCGATTCCCGATACGTCGAACTATGCCGTGGTGGCAGACCCCGAGAGCGTGACGGTCGGCACGGTAGATGAGGAGTTCGCCGTCGAAAGCGCCATCGGCGACGTATTCTTGCTGGGAACATCTTCCTGGCGGATACGGCGCCTGGAACCCGGGCGCGTCCGCGTAGAGAATGCGCGCGGCGCGGCGCCCTCAATTCCGTTCTGGCGCGGCGAGGCGCCCGGGCGCACGGCTGAACTGTCGCGCGAGTTCGCCCGCGTGCGCGAGGAAGCCGCGCGGCGCGAGCCAGGCGAGGCCGGCCGGTGGCTGGCATCGGAGTGCGGGCTTGAGGAGCGCGGCGCGAGCGAAGCAATCGACTACGCTCGGGCTGGGGAGGCGGCGCTCGGCGCACTGCCGTCCTCTTCAACTGTTGTGGCGGAGCGCTTCTTCGACGAGGCCGGCGGCATGCAGCTCGTCATTCACGCTCCGTTCGGCGCCCGAATCAATCGCGCATGGGGGCTGGCCCTCCGGCACCGGTTGAACACGGCGCTTGGGGCCTCGCTGCAGGCGGCTGCCACGGACAACGGCATCGTGATCTCGCTGGGCGAACAGCATTCATTCCCGCTCGACGCCGTTTTCGAATTCGTGCGGCCAGAGACGGCCGAGGCGGTGCTGAAGGAGGCGGTTCTCGATGCGCCGATGTTCGCGGCGCGGTGGCGGTGGAACGTATCGCGCGCGCTCGCCATCCCACGCTTCTCCGGCGGACGGAA
>JBLNBX010000040.1:0-15169 GCA_050260275.1 bacterium | reverse complement strand
CGTCGCTGCATCAGGGTTTCCCCCATTGTGCAAGATTCCCCACTGCTGCCTCCCGTAGGAGTCTGGCCCGTGTTTCAGTGCCAGTGTGGCCGTGTGCCCTCTCAGGCCGGCTACCGATCTTCGCCTTGGTGAGCCATTACCTCACCAACAAGCATAATCGGCCGCGGGCCCCTCCTCCGGCGCCTTTCGGCTTTCTCCTCTCGGACTTATGCGGTATTAGCCCCGGTTTCCCAGGGTTATTCCCCACCAGAGGGTAGGTAACCCACGTGTTACTCACCCGTACGCCACTATACTCAGGGATTGCTCCCCTTTCCCGTTCGACTTGCATGTGTTAAGCGCGCCGCCAGCGTTGATTCTGAGCCGGGATCAAACTCTCGTTTGATCTCAAATGAACATCGCCATTGGGCTGACTCGTCAAAAGAACGAGGTCTTCAAGTTGCGTCCAACCAGATTTTCAAAGATCTTGCGCCGCCGCTCCGGGGATCTTTCGAAGCCCGGCCGACACGCTTGATCCGGCCTCTAAAGCCGTTTTGACCGCACTTTGCCGTGCTGCGGATCTCTTCTGAGCATGGCTGTGCGACCGAAAGAACTACAGAACTTTTAAGAGCTTAGGTAGGCTAGATCGCCTGCTCTCTACCACTGCCGTTTGTCGATTCTATCACAACGAAGCCACAGGGCAAACGCCTCGCTCCGCTGCTCCCTCGATCCGGCTTGACAACAGCTTAACAGGTCCGTTGCAGTTTCGCAACCACCGGGCGCTCTCAAACGCCCAACTCGAACCGGCGACTGCCTGGGTCACCCCGCATCATCGCCTTGTGTTCGCTATCGCCTCATTGCAGCCTATCAAATTGCTTTGAAGGCCGCAAGTGGCGCGCCACCTTAACTTTCTGAGTGGCTCATCGAACCCGTGATCGTCTGGGTTGTCCCAGACCATCACCCTATGTTCACTGTTGCCTTGCTTTGCGCACCGGCCAACCGGCGCACTTAGTCAGCATACCATCCGGTTTCCGGCGCCGCAACTGCCGGTTTCCGAGCCGCAACTGCGGGATACTGGAGCAGTGCAGGATAAAGCAGCGCGACTCGCGCCATGGCTGGCTGGGGCTTCCGCGGTCGCTGCTCTCGTGTCAATAGCCGCATCCCAAATTCTTTTGGTGCTAGCATTTGCGGCGATTATTCTGGCCGGCGTCAGTCTACGCCTGCCCCGCATCTGGTGGCTGGTGGCTGTGTTCATGGGCGGTACGCTCGTCTCGCTCGCCTTTTCACCGGACGTCGCTGCTGGCAGCCCTCAGATCCGGAAATTTTTCGTATTTCTTATCCTCCTCGCCGTGTACTCGACGCTGCGGAGCGTCGGCCAGGTCCGAACTCTTGTGCTGGCCTGGGGCGGCGTTGGCGCGGCCGCCGCCACGGTCGGCATCGTCCAGTTCTCCCGTAAAATCACCGAGTTTCGCGAGGTGGGGGCCGATTTCTATCAGTCCTACATCGGCGAGCGCATCACGGGCTTCGTCGGCCACTGGATGACGTTCAGCGGCGGGACGATGATCGTCCTGGTCCTGCTCACGGCCGTCCTGCTGTTCGGCCGCAACTCGCGGCGCGTCACGTGGGCGGCATCGGCTGCCTTGTCTCTGGTGGCGGCTGCCCTGGTTATCGGCTACACGCGCGCGGTCTGGGCAGGCGCCGCGGCCAGTCTGGTTTACCTGGCCTGGTACGGCCGGCGCCGTCTGTTGTGGGCTATTCCAGCGGCGCTAGTCGTCATGCTCGCAATCCCCGGTGTCCGCGGGCGTCTGATCTCCACAGTCCGGCCAACAACCCAGGTCGACTCCAACCAGCACCGCATCATCTGCCTGCAGATCGGCCTGAACATGATCAAGACCCACCCGCTCACCGGCGTGGGTCCGGAGATGGTCAGAACCACGTACTCGGATTACCTCCCATCCAGCGCCCCCGATCCGCTTCCGCTCGGCTGGTACGGCCACCTGCACAACATCTACGTTCAGTACGCCGCCGAGCGCGGCCTGCCCACTGCGGCTGTCCTGACCGCGCTGCTCATCGTCATGTTTCTTGATTTCCGGCGCGCGGCGCTGAGTCTTCCCGATGGCCGGAGCGACACCAAGATGATCCTTCACGGCGCGGCCGCCGTCGTAGTCGCGATAATGGTTTCCGGCCTGTTCGAGCACAACCTCGGCGACAGCGAGATACTGACAATTTTTCTCGCCGTCATGGCGGCGGGATATACAGGGGTGGACTATGCACGGAAGTCTGAGCGGTAAGCAGATCATCATTGCTGGCGGCTCGGGCGGGCTCGGCTCTGCCGCCGCGGACCTGCTCGAGTCCGAAGGCGCCGAAGTCATCGTCGGATACCGCTCGCGCCGCCCGGACCGCGCTGGCGTTCAGGCTGACCTCACCAGATCCGCTGACCGCCGCCGGCTTCTCGACGCTGCGCCGGAGCTTTACGGCTTCGTGGTCTTCGCCGGCCATCCCGCCCGCATCACCCACCATTCCGAGCTCGAACGCGCCATGCGGCTCTCCTGGGAGCACAACTACTACGGGCCCGTGCTGGCCGCCCGCGAAGCCGCGGACCGTATGCGGGCGCGCGGCGCCGAGGGCGCGATCGTGCTGCTTGCCAGCATGCAGGCCGTGTCCCCCTTTGCCGGTTCCACCGCCTACGCGGGAGCCAAGGCCGCCCTGATCAACGCCGCGCGGGTGCTGGCAAAGGAGTGCCGTGGCGACACGAACATCCGGGTCAACGTCGTCGCGCCGGGTATCATTGACGCCGGAATGGGAGCAGCCAGCGTCGCGAACGGCAAGTACGAGCCCTATCTCCGGAACGGGGCAATCCCGCGCTACGGTGCAGCCATCGATGTGGCGCGCGCAGTCCGGTTCTTTCTCGAGCCGGACAACTACATCACCGGCCAGGTCCTCCTGGTCGACGGCGGGTTGACGCTCTGATTTCTGCGATCAGATTCCACATCAGGGCGCGCGCCCATCGGCGGCGAGCCACGGAACCGGCATCCGTTCTATAATGCTCTTCCCGATGCCGTCCGATTCCCCCCCGAAGTGGCGGCGCATTCGCAGCGGAGCGCGAGTTGCTCTCGGCGTCGCCTGCCTCACCGCGCAGATCGTGTCGCCGGCGTCGATCCTGTCTCCGGTGACGCTCGTCTGCTCCGGCTTTGTCCTCTATGGACTGGTCGCGCTGCTCTGGAAGGGCCTCGAAGAGCTGCAAAGCTCGATCGCCGGCCTGATCCTCGAAACCGCCTTCTTCATCAGTTTCGCTGCCTATGGAGCGGACTGGCACGGCTGGATAGGCTCGGCCCTGTTCGTCTACCTCGCCACCTCAGCCTCGCTCGGGCACAGCTGGATCGACGTGCTCGTAACGTCTGCCGCTCCGCTCGTCTTCTTCTGGCTTGTACAGGCGCCTGCCGAGCCGGCGCTCATGCGTGTGGTGGCGCTGTCGGGAGTGCTTGCCTGCGTGCTCGCGGACAGCCGCGCCCGCCTCGAGCGCCGTCTCAGCGCCGCGTCGCGTGCTGAGGCCGAACTCCGCTCCGAAATCGAGAAGATCCGCGACCACGAGCGGCAACGCATCGCCGGCGACTTTCACGACGGCCCGCTTCAGAGCTTCATCGCGCTCCAGGTGAGGCTCGACATTCTCGCCACGCTGTTGAAACGGGATCGCGCCGCCGCCCTCGAAGACCTCAAGGATTTGCAGCAGATGGCGCGCCAGCAGGTTGCCGAGATCCGCTCGTTTCTACGCAGCATGAAGCGCGCGGAGGTGGACACCAGCGGCGACCTCATTGCCTCTGCCCGCCGCATAGTCGAGTACTTCCAGAAAGACACCGGCATCAGCGCCCGGTTTATCAGCACCGCGTCCTCTCTGAAAGCGCCGGACGAGGTGGGGCACGAAACTCTCCAGATTCTCCGTGAATCCCTGAACAACGTTCAGAAACACTCGAAGGCCGGACGTGTCATCGTGTCCGTGGAACAAAACGGGCGGGAGATAGAGTTGTCCATCTCGGACGACGGTCAAGGCTTCTCTTTTAGCGGCAACTTCAGCCTGGACGAACTCGACCTGCTGCGCCTTGGCCCGCAGAGCATCAAGCGGCGCGTCAGGAGCCTGAGCGGGGAGTTGCAGATCGAGTCGCGCCCAGGCCACGGCGCAACACTCACCATACGCGTGCCGTACTGATACAGGCTGCCTGGGGCGGACCAGCCGGGCGCAGTGAAGGCACTACAGGCGGCGCTGCCGCTGTTGGGCGTGCCGGGTCTTGTGGCCGCGAAGCACTGCCAGGCCTCGCCTGCTGTGGGGCGGGCGCCCTCGTCCGCGCCGGCCGCCCTGGTCCGGCATTCCCGTACCGCTGAACCTCGCTTTAGGAGCCTCGTATCAGGGCCCGACTTCAGTCGGGCCGATCAAGCCTGGAGTGTTCACGGGCTTTAGCCCCTGGTATCCAACCATCGGCACAGGGGCGAGCAGCCGCCGGCACGCAACGCACATGCTACGCCGTGGCCTATTCTCTGCCCCTTCCGCAACCGCAAGTCCGTTGTGAAGCCCGTCAGGGCGAAAGAAAATAGCCCATGGCGCAAGCCATGGGCTCCCGAGCCAATTCAGAGCAGCCCCTGAAAGGGGCGTAAGAACGGTTCAGCTTCCGCGCATGCCGGGATGGCTGCCGGAACTGCTTAGGCGTCGGGCCGTCCGGCTCAGCGCGTACCCACCAGCCCTTCCGCCGCGCCCTCAGTGCCCTTCCGCTTCCAGGAACCGTTCGGCCTCGATGGCGGCCATGCAGCCTGCCGCGGCTGCGGTGATGGCCTGGCGGTACACGCGGTCGTGCGCGTCGCCCGCATGGAACACCCCGGGAACACTGGTTCGCGCCCCGCCCGTTGAGACGATATACCCGTCCGCGTCCAGTTCGATCTGCCCCTGGAACGGTTTCGTGTTGGGGGTGTGGCCGATGGCCACGAAGAATCCATCAACCGGCTGTTCCCAAACGTGTCCGGTGACCACGTTGCGCAGCTTTACTCCGGTCACTACCTGCTTCTGCACGTCGAACAGCTCCTCCACCACCGTGTTCGTGAGGAACTTGATCTTCGGGTTCTTCCGGGCGCGCTCGACCATAATCTTCGACGCGCGGAACTGCTCGCGGCGGTGCACAATCGTCACCTCCTGGCCGAAGCGTGTCAGGAAGTTGGCTTCCTCCATGGCCGAGTCGCCGCCTCCAACCACCATGATCTTCTTGTTGCGGAAGAAGAAGCCGTCGCACGTCGCACACGAGCTTACGCCGTGCCCTATGAGCGCCTGCTCGGACGGCAACCCCAACCACCGCGCGGATGCGCCCGAAGCGATGATCACCACGCGCGCTTCCAGCCACTCGCCATCCACGCGCAGCTTAAACGGCCGGCACCTCAGGTCCGCTTCCTCCACTAGCCCGGGCATGTACTCCGCGCCAAAGTTCAGAGCCTGCTGCTTGATGTTCTCAACTAGCTGCGGGCCTTCGATGCCGCCCGGAAAGCCCGGGAAATTCTCGACGAGCGACGTCAGCGAGAGCTGGCCTCCGGGCTCGTGCCCCATGATGACGAGAGGCGAAAGGCTCGCCCTCGCCGCGTACAGGGCCGCAGTGTTGCCGGCGCATCCGGAGCCAATGATTATCACGTTACGAACTGGTGCAGACATGGTGAGGGATTACGCCATCATGCTAGCATGCGCTGCCGCGAGCGGGCCCCCTTCGCCGGTCTGAAACTGGAGTTTTTACTTCGCATACAGCCCGTCCACCCGCGCCGTGCCGCTCAATACCGGGACATTGTGCGGATTCCCAACATATCGGCTATGTTGGAAGAGCTATGCTCACCCTGTCGCAGGTTTATCTTCCTGAGTTTGACCAAGAGATGGCCAACACGCGCCGCGTGCTTGAGCGCGTTCCCGATGACAAGCTCGACTACACGCCGCACCCGAAATCGAAGCCGATGGCCTGGCTCGCGAATCACGTGGCCACAATTCCCGAATGGGTTCCGTATGTGATCGACTGCGACTCGCTCGACCTCGCCGCGATGCCGCCGCGCCCGTCGCTGCCGTCCTCGCGCGAGCAGTTGTTGGCGGCCTTTGATGCCGCCGTCGCGGTTGCGCGTGAGAAACTCTCAGGAGCCTCGGATGAGCACCTGCTCGCGCCCTGGCGCCTGAAGATGGGCGAGAACGTCATTTTTGAGATGCCGCGCGCGTCCGTCTACCGGACGGTGGTCCTGAACCACCTGATCCACCACCGCGGCCAGTTGACGATCTTCTTCAGGCTTAACGACGTACCGCTGCCGGCTCTCTACGGCCCTTCGGCGGATGAGCAGGCCCCGGCGTAAGCCTTGGTTTGTGTGCGGGCGCACAGACGGCCGCTGCCTCGCCCGCCAAGAGTCGCAGCGGCGGCTCCGTCCGTACACGTGGGTTGACTTTCCTGCAGCGGCACTACGCGCCGCCTTCTTAGTGAACCTGGATGGGTGTATTCGAACTGTAAACGGCGCGCAGTTTCCGATGAGGCGGGAGCCGGCCCGAACAGCCGCTACCCCGCCCTCTCCACCAGCCGCTGCAACGCCAGTTGCGCCGCCTTCTGCCCCGCGGATTTCTTCGACTCCCCCTCCGCCTGCTCGCTGAACTCCGGACCCAGCCTCACCTCTACTGTGAACCGCCGGGCGTGTGCCGGACCGTGCTCCGCCACCACGCTGTACTTCGGCGAGGGCAGGTTCATCGTCCGCGCGATCTCCTGCAGCGCGCCCTTGTAATTCGTGTACGGAGATGTAGCCGCGTCCGGCAGTTCGAGTCCCGGTGGGACCACGACCTGCCGCACGAACCGCCGCGCCGCATCCAGGCCGCCGTCCAGGTAGACGGCAGCGATAAGCGCCTCCATCGCGTCGGCCAGCAGCCCGCGCTTCACGCGCCCGCCGCTCAGCTCCTCGCCCCTGCCGAGCAGAAGATGCTCGCCAAGGCCGAGTCTCTGCGCAATCGCATGCAGGTTGGACGCGCTGACAAGGTAGTTCTTGAGAATCGACAGGCGACCTTCGCGGTACTTCGGATAGCGCTCGACGAGGGCTTCGCTAACCAGGAAACCGAGTATGGAGTCCCCCAGGAACTCCATGCGCTCATTGTCCCCGTCCGGCAACTGGTTGGTTTCGTAGGCGTGTGACGTGTGCGTGAGCGCGCGGATCAGCAGGGCCCGATTACTAAATGTGTGGCCTATAGCAGTTTCGAGAAGCTCGAGATCCGCGGTCATTGAGACGGTGCGGGGCGGCTGTCCGATGCCGCCCCGCAAATGCCATTCTTGCGATTACTGCGCTGGGGCGCCCTTCTTCTGCAGGGCCCGGTTCTTCTCGCGCTCTGCGAACTGCTTGAACACCGGCGGAAGCTGTGTATTCGCCAGGAGCGTGTCGAATAGCGCGATGGCCTGGTCCGGTTTCCCGCAGTCGGTGTACGCGATACCCAGCCTCAGCTTGTCGCGCGGATCAGCGTTCGGCGTGCTCGTGCCCGCCTCCAGTTCGGGGATTCCGCCGTCGCAGTCCTTCCGGACCATCCTCGCCGTACCGATAGCGGCGTGCGCCTGGGCAGTGAAATCGGCCTTTGCGGCGGCCCACTGCTCGTCCGTGATGTTGGGCTGGGGCCGCGGCGAATCCTTGAGGATCTCGATCGCCTTGGTCGCGTACTCCTCGGCCCGCTTCAGCTTATCTTCACGGTCCAGGTCGTGCTGCCGGGTGGTCCCGGCCAGCTCCGAGGCGAGGATGATCATTGCCATGTAGTTTTTCGGGTCGGCTTCGATCGCGCGCTCGGCGTAGATGATCGCCTTGTCGTGCGCGTTTGTCTGGCGCGCCATCTCCGCGGCCAACATCATCGCGAAGCCCTTGAAATCGCTGTCGGCGAACTTCACCACGAACTCGTCGGCGGCCTGCATGCGGCTGGCCGGATCAGGCGCCTGTAACAAAGCCTGAAGTGCCTGTGCTTCCTCCTGCGATTTCGGCACGGGCTGCGGGGCCACCGGCGATTCCGATGCAGGCGCGGCCTCCGCAGCGGGTTGCTGCTGGCCGTAAATTACAAGGCTCGAAGCGACGATCGCCGCGGCCGCGAGCATTACCTTCTTCATTTAGTCCACTCCTTCGCTTCCAATTTCTGATCCGTTTACTGCTTCGTTTCCTGCTTTAAACCGTCCTCTGCGGCCTTCTTGGCCGCATCGCTCGCGCCTGCTACCGCCAGCGCCGCCTGGAACCTCTCGCGCGCCTTCTCGTAATCGCCGCGCGCTTCCTCGAGCCGTCCCAGATACACCAGCGACCAGGCTTCGGTAAAACCGTCCGGCGATGACTCAAGCACTTTGCCGAACATCTCCGCCGCCAGCGCGGCGTTGTTCTCAAGGGCCGCTATCTTCCCCAACCCAAAAGACGCCCGCGCGTGCGCGGGCGCTTCGCCGGTCTCCTGCAGAACCCGAGCGTAGGCCGCCTTGGCCTCGTCAAACGCCCTCCGGCTGTACGCCTGCTCGGCTTCTTCGAGCGTCTTGTAAGCGCCGGTCGGCTCCAGCCTCTGCTCCGCAGGTACGACATTCGCTCTCGCCGCCTCGCGCTCCCGCGCGAACTGCACCCTATCCAGCCGCTCGGCCTCTTTCCTCAGATTAATCTGCCGGATCAGGTTCGGAAAGTAGAACCGGAGCGCCTGTTCCTGCTTCTCGTAATCCGACAGGCCCTCAGCGAAAGCCGCCGTCAAAATGAAACCTTCGCTGAGCGCCTTCTCGACCATGCCGTTCCGCTCCGTCTCGCGCGCCAGCCTGCTCTCGATGGCTTTGATGAGCGACTCCGTAGAGAGCAGCAGAAAATCGTCCTTGTAGAACTGCTGGAGCGCTGGCGCGCCCAGCGCGAAGTCGATGAGCGGTCTTTTCTCGTTCATCTCCGCCGCCCATCGGATCACCAGCGGGTCCACCAGGTAGTGCAGGTACGCGTGGCGGATCTCGAATGCCTGCGGCTCAGCCGAAGGCGTCACGACCACGTAATAATCGTTGCGGTAACTGCGTGTGTGCACCTGGTTCGGCGCGCCCAGCAGATCCACGTAGATCTGGAACCGGCTGTTGACCGCGGTCCCTGCCACGCTCCGAAGATAGGCGTTGACGGACATCAGCGCGTCAATCGACGGCTTCTGATACGCGCGTATCATCTCCTCGAAGGCGGGCTGAGATCTCTCCCATAGCTCCGCGACGTTGGCTTCGCGATAGAAGCGGGCCAGCAATCCGCGGAAACCTTCCAGCGGGACCACGTCTGGCGGCAGGTCGATTGGCTTGTAGCGGAAGTTGAAGTCAGGCGGCCCATCCACCGAAAGCGCGAACGAGACGTACTGGGCCAGCTCAGATGACCAGTCGTTGCGCCGGTGCGCCTTGAAGTACGCGCGCAGGTCGTCAAGCACCGCGGGTTTACGCGCGGCGACCTCGCGCCTTACCAACGCCCGCACCGGCGAGTTCAGCGGCGAATCGAGGTCGGAGTCGTATCCCGCGGCATTGATCGCCGCCATCACGCTAAACAGCGACTGGCTGGCGTCGAGTTGGCCCGGTTCGGCCGTCTGGGCCATCACCGGTACCGCGAGGACAACTGCTAGGGCGGCGCGAATCAAAAGCTGACCTGCCTGAACAGCTTATATTATCGCACCCGCCACAGGCTCGCCCGGCCTCCGGGCCCACCCGGATGTGCGCCCCGTTCGCCTACGCCGTCTCCCGGATCATCGCGACGAGCGTCTCCTCGACCTCGCGCGCAACCGGCGCGAGTGCCGGCGCGTTGAACGGCTTTATCAGCTCTGTCGGCAGCAGCGTGGCTATGCGGTACCCATCGCCCGCCCGGTACACCGAAATCCGGCACGGGAGCACCGCCGAGAGGGCTCCGTTCGCTTCCAGCACACGCTTGGCCTGCTGAGGATTGCACACCTCGTAGACGCGCGCCTCGCCGCCGAACTCCACGCCCTTCTCAACCAGCTTCTGTTTCAGGTCGTGCGTGCACAGGATGCCGAACTTGTGGCGGGCGGCGGCTTCCTGCAGCCCTCTCTCGATCTCCTCGATCGGCTTGGACGACGGCAGTTCAAACAGCATATCCCTCCCCCTGGCAGATCCAGCCGCGCCGGACCACCCGTCCGGGATCCGGCGCTGCGTCCGGAAGCGCGGCAGCCACTGCCTGCCGCGGCGCCTCTCAGCCGCGCTCCCGTTCACATCGTTGATGCAGGATCGGGCTACCCGGTTACGCGCGCAGGTTCTCGACGATCGCCGCCGCAAACTCGCTTGTCCGCAGCTTCGTCGCGCCCTCCATCAGGCGGTGCAGGTCGTACGTGACCCGCTTTTGCCTGATGGTCTCCGTGATGCCCTTCTCTATCAGCTCGGAGACTTCTTTCCAGCCCATGTAGCTAAACATCATCGAGCCCGAGAGGATCACGCTGGACGGGTTTATCACGTCCTGTCCCGCGTACTTCGGCGCCGTGCCGTGCGTCGCCTCGAAAACCCCAAATCCGTCGCCGATGTTCGCGCCGGGAGCCATCCCGAGCCCGCCCACCTGCGCCGCGCAGGCGTCCGACAGGTAATCGCCATTCAAGTTCGGTGTCGCGAGCACCGAATACTCGTCCGGCCGCAGCAGCACCTGCTGGAAGATGGAATCCGCGATACGATCCTTGATTACCACCTTGCCCGCCGGAACCGAGCCCGCGATGTCCTTCTCGGCGATCACGCGGTCGCCGAACTCCTCGGCCGCCACTTCGTAGCCCCAGTCGCGGAAGGCGCCTTCGGTGAACTTCATGATGTTGCCCTTGTGCACCAGGGTGACGCTCTCCAGGTTGTTGTCGAGCGCATACTGGATCGCCCGCCGCACCAGCCGCTTCGAAGCCGTCGCGCTGATAGGCTTGATGCCGATGCCCGAGTCTGGCCGGATCTTCTTTCCCAGTTCGCGGCCGACGAAATCGATGATTTTCGCTGCCTCGGGCGTCCCTGCCTTCCACTCGATCCCCGCGTAGACGTCTTCGGTGTTCTCCCGGAAGATCACCACGTTCAGTCGCTCGGGGTGCTTCATCGGCGAGGGCACGCCGGGGTAGTACCGCACCGGCCTCCAGCAGACATACAGGTCCAGCAACTGCCTGAGCGAAACGTTCAGGCTCCGGATTCCGCCGCCCACCGGCGTGGTCAGCGGGCCCTTGATCGCGATCCGGAAGCGCTTGATGGCGTCCAGCGTGTCCTGCGGCAGCCAGGTATTGAACCGCTGGAAAGCCTTCTCGCCCGCGAATACCTCGAACCACTCCACCTTGCGCTTTCCACCGTAGGCCGCCTCCACCGCCGCGTCGAACACCATCCGCGCCGCGCGCCAGATGTCCGGGCCCGTTCCGTCCCCCTCGATGAACGGGATCACCGGCCGGTCGGGGACCGTAAAGCGCCCGTCAGAAAAGCCTATCTCTTGCCCCTCCTTGGGGATAGCAATGCCGTTGTAGGTATCCATTGAACCCTCAGCCTGTTTTGGAACACTATAGCAGTTCTGATCATAGGGGACCCAACCCGCCCGGTGATACCATAGCGTATTACGCGCTGCCGATGCCGGACACGCCTTTCGTCCATCTACACTGCCACTCGGACTACTCGCTGCTTGACGGCGCCTGTGAAATCAGCCAGCTCCTGGACGCGGTGGCGGCCCAGCGCTCTCCCGCAGTCGCCCTCACGGATCATGGCAACCTCTTCGGCGCGGTCCACTTCTCCAACGCTGCCAAGGAGCGCGGCATCAAGCCCATCATCGGCTGCGAAGTCTACCTCTGCGAGGACCGCAAGCGCCGCTCCGAAGGCTACAACCACCTCACGCTGCTTTGCGAAAACCAGGAAGGCTACCGCAACCTCATAGAGCTGGTCTCAACGGCATACCTCGAAGGCTTCTATTACAAGCCGCGTATCGATCGCGACCTCCTGGCCCGGCACTCCAAAGGCCTGATCGCTCTCTCCGGCTGCCTCAAGGGCGACATCAACGAGAAGCTACTGGCAGACCGCTACGACGAAGCCCGCCGCCTCGCCTACACGTACATCGACATCTTCGGGCGCGGGAACTACTTCATCGAGATCCAGGACCACGGGATGGACCACGACCGCAAAGTGGTCCCGCTCAACATCCGCCTGTCGCACGAAACCGGAATCCCGCTCGTCGCCACCAACGACGCCCATTACATCCGCCGCGAAGACGCCCGCTCGCACGACGTCATGGTCTGCATCCAGACCGGAAAGACCATGAGCGACGAGACCCGCATGAAGTGGCCGACGGAGGAGCTTTTTCTCAAGAACCGCGAGGAGATGCTGGCCCTCTTCGGCGAGGTTGGCGACGCTGTCGACCGCACCTGGGAGATCGCCTGCCGCTGTGATGTCAAGCTGGAAAGAGTAAAGGAGCCATTCCCACGCTTCGACGTCCCACCCGAACACACCACTGATTCCTATTTCGAACTCGCCGCCCGCGAGGGATTCGAGCACCGCCTGCCGCGCCTTCGCGCGCTCGCCTCGGCCGGACGCCTCAAGCACTCGATCGAGGAGTACTACGAGCGGCTCGACCGCGAGATCCGCATGATCCAGCAGATGCGGTTTTCGGGCTACTTCCTGATCGTGTGGGACCTCATCCGCTTCGCGAAAGGGCACGGCATCCCCGTCGGTCCCGGCCGCGGCTCCGCCGCAGGCTCGCTGGTGAGCTATGCGATGGGCATCACGGATATCGATCCGCTCGAGTACGGATTGCTGTTCGAGCGCTTCCTCAACCCGGAGCGCGTCAGCATGCCTGATATCGACATCGATTTCTGCACGCGGCGGCGCGGCGAGGTCATCCATTACGTCACCGAAAAGTACGGCCGCGAGCAGGTGGCTCAGATCATCACCATCGGCACGCTCGGCGCCCGAGCCGCCATCAAGGACGTCGGCCGCGTGCTCGACATGAGCTACAGCGACGTTGACCGCCTCACGAAGCTCATCCCGAACGTCCTGAATATCAAGCTCGCCGACGCCATCAAGGCTGAGCCCGCCATCGGAGCGGCCGCACGGCAGAACCCCAAGATCGCCGAGTTGCTCGATGTCGCGCAGCGCCTGGAGGGTCTGGCGCGCAACGCCGGCGTTCACGCCGCCGGAGTGGTGATCGCGCCGCAGCCGCTGAAGGAAGTAGTTCCGCTCTACCGCACGAACAAGGACGAAATCGTCACTCAATACGACATGTCCGGACTCGAGAAGCTCGGGCTTCTCAAGATGGACTTCCTCGGCCTCACCACGCTGACGCTCGTCCACGACGCACTAGACCTCATCGCGAAGCACCGCGGCGTGAAGATCGTGCTCGAAGACCTGCCGCTGGACGATCCGGCCGCGTTCGACATCTTCTGCAAGGGTTTCACCAGCGGCATATTCCAGTTCGAGTCCGCGGGCATGCGCGACATCCTGCGCCGCTATCAGCCCGCCCGCATAGAGGACCTCTGCGCTCTGAACGCCCTCTACCGGCCCGGCCCCCTGCAGGGCGGCATGGTGACCGATTTCATCGAGCGCAAGCACGGGCGCGTCCCGGTTACCTACGAACTGCCTGAGCTGAAACCCATCCTGGAGGAAACCTACGGCGTCATCGTCTACCAGGAACAGGTGATGCAGATCGCCAACAAACTCGCCGGGTACAGCCTCGGCGAGGCCGATCTGCTGCGGCGGGCGATGGGCAAGAAGAAACACGAGGAGATGGAGGCCCAGCGCAAGCGTTTCAGAGAGGGCGCGGCCGCCCGTGGTTTCCCAGAGAAGAAGATCGATCGCATCTTCGAACTCATGGCGCAGTTCGCCGGCTACGGCTTTAACAAGTCGCACTCGGCCGCCTACGCATACCTGGCGTACATCACGGCATACCTCAAGGCGCACTACCCGATCGACTTCATGGCCGCGCTGCTCACGTCGGAAACGGGCAACACCGCCAAGGTTGTCAAGTACATCAACGAATGCCGCGACATGGGCATTCGCGTCCTGCCGCCCGACGTCAACTCCAGCGACCGGCACTTCACGCCCGACGGCGACGCCATCCGCTTCGGGCTCGAAGCGATAAAGTCGCTGGGCACGACCGCCGTGGAGTCGATCATAAAGGCCCGCGCCGAGGGCGGGCGTTTCCGTTCGCTGTACGATTTCTGCGAGCGCGTGGACCTGAGCAGCGTCAACCGGAGGATGATCGAAAGCCTCATCAAGGCGGGCGCGATGGACTCGCTCGGCCCGGCCCGCTCGCAGCTATTCGGAGCAGTCGAGAGCGCCATCGAGGCCGGACAGAAGGCCTGGCGCGACCGCCTAAACGGCCAGGCCGGCCTCTTCGCCATGATGCCCGGCGAACCCGTCCCCGAGCCGCCGCTGCCCGATGTCCCCGAGTGGACGCTCCGTGAAAAGCTGTCTTGCGAGAAGGAAGTGCTAGGGTTCTACGTCACCGGCCACCCGCTCGAGGAATATCAGGACAAGATCAAGGAGCTTGCTACCCACACGCTCGATGAACTGGAATACCTCGACCGCGGCACCGAGGTCTCGCTCTGCGGCGTGCTCACGAACGTGCAGCGCCGCCGCAACAAAGAGGGCAAGCCCTGGGCCGCCATGCAGTTCGAGGACCTGGCCGGGACGCTCGAAGCCGTTCTGTTCACGACGAACTACGAGCGGCTGATGCCGTACCTGGACGGAGAGAAGCCGGTTCTCGTCAAGGCTGCCGTCCTGCCGGAGGAGGGCGCGCCGCCCAAGCTCTCCATTCTCGATCTCGTGCCGCTCGATGTGGCCGGCGTCGCTTACCCCTCGCTGATCTCCATCCGGGTTCCGCTGGGCCGCTCGGACGGGATCGCATCCGCGCTCGCGGAAATCGTCCGAAGCAAGCCCGGCGATACTTCGGTGCGCCTGCGCCTCGAATGCCCTCGCGATTTCTCGCTTACGCTCGATCTGGCCGACAAAGTCCGCCCCGACCGCGAGTTCATGTCCGAGGTGGCCCGCCTCTGCGGGCCGGACGCCGTCGAGCGCCTCGGATAAGCGCAGCGATCCGGTTGCCCGTGAGGCGCGGATACTCCGGGCTGTCCCGCGGTTTCGCGCCCAACCTGGCGCAAACGCGTCGCCTTTAGCTCGCGAGATCATTGACTTGGAAACCGGCGCGACCGCCTGAAAAGCCGCCATCGGTTTTGGGTTACCATCTGAAATTACAGATGCCA
>JBLNBX010000039.1:0-6171 GCA_050260275.1 bacterium | reverse complement strand
GCATCCAGAACCAGACTGCAGGCACAAGCAGCGCGAGGTGGAAGCCCGCCCAACTGGCCGTCCGGAGAACTCCGTGCACCACTGGGTGCTCGATGAATGTGTTCGCCGCGTAGAGTTCGCCCCATTTCCATACCTGCTCGTAGTACGCATGAAGCGCTCCGGAAGCAGCAAACCAGGCAGCCGCAACAAGGTGCGGCGCCGCGAAGCCGGCAGCCAGCAGCGGCAGCGAGCGAGGTGCGAACAACGCGCACGCCGCCAGCACGAACACTCCCTTGCAGTTGAAAAGAACGGCAACGCCGGCAGCGAGCCCGCTCGCGAAGGGCCTGCCGCGCCACGCGAGCCAGACGGCTGCTATGTGAGGCACGACCATCAGCAGGTCGGCAGCCAGCGGGATCACAGCGGCGTGGAAATCGAAAGTGAGGAAAAGCCCGAGCGCCCACGCCGCAGTCATGGCCTCGCGCCTGCCCCAGAGCTCCCTCGCGAAGCGGTATGCAAGGAGACACCCTGCGTATACCCACAAAGCGCCTGCGATGCGCAACGCCAATCCCGTTTGCGCGCCCCACAACAGGTAGACGGCAGCCGTGAGCGGGGGCTTGTCGAACCAGATGTCCCGATACAGCGCCTTACCGTGCTCCATCTGAACCGCGGCAGCGAGCGGCAGACCCTCCTCCGTCCACAGGGCTCCGGTATGACAGAGCCGCGTGGCCACGAGCATCGCCAGCAGAAGGGCGAGGCCGATCAGCGTTGTCTTGATGCTGCCGCCGTCAAACGTTCGGGAAACTCCCGGGCGCCTGGTCCAAAGCGCGATCCGGGGCTCGAAACCCTCGACTGTCTCTGGATATAGGGCAAAACCCCCCGTTGCAACACTCGTCCAAGACCGGCTTGGACCTGCCGTGACGTGGCCCGCTCTCGTGAGCGGCCGGATGAACCTAGTGAGGGCGCGCGGCGGCGCGAAAGTATTCGCGATCGCGGGCAATCGGAGCTCCGCTTACGGCCAGTGGTAGTCGTTTCCGAGCCAGGAGGCCCGGAGGAGGCAGGCGCGCGGGGGATTCCCGCTGCGGCCCCTGCAGTGCCGGCCGCCAATTGCCCGGCGCAGTGGTAGACCGGATCCAGGACTTGGATATCGATCCCTTGCGCTAGAGCTTCAGAGCTGGGGGCAACAGCGTGCCGGATGCAGGCGCCGGGGCATCGGCGCGCGTGCTCACTTCTGAATATAGCGGAGTCAAACCCCTGCCGCGGAGGCCACTCAAGCACGGCCCGGCGGCTGAATACGCTTCTGCGGGAGAGCTGAGGGACGGGATGGCGATGGGAGCGCGGCGTACGGCTTAGCCCTGAAGCGCCGCGCCCCAGCCTTTCTGAGTTACACCCTGAAGGTGATCCCTTGGAACTTGAGGTACTCCTTCGAGATCGCGGCCGCCTGCAACGGGGTCATCGGATTCCGGAACCCGCCGTCCAACTCGACCAAGATCATGCCGGCCATCTCTTTGCCCTCGAGGAGGTCCAGAATCGCCGGAATCTCGACGACGCCGAAGCCGAGAGGACAATAGCCGAGGTAATACGTTCCGCCGCTGAAATCTTTCAAATGCACGTGATGAATCTGCTCGCGGAAATCCTTTACGAGTTTGGTGACGGCTGAAGGCGGCGCGCCGCCCTTGACGACCTGGCCCACGTCCGGTCCGAACTTGACGTACTTCGGATCGACCGATTCGAGCGCCGAGTAGACCTCTTCAAGCGTTTCGACAACGGTGCCCGTGTGCGGGTGCAGAACGGCCACGATGCCCGCATCCATAGCGGCTTTCCCGGCGTCGTTCAGCGTCGCAACGATGTTGCTCTTGTGTGAAGCGAAGTCGAATTTGCCGTCGCTGCCGCTGTACTGGCGGCGCGAGTTGGGCCCCAGGACGGCGACCTTGCCGCCGTTCTTGCGAATCAGCTTCGACCAGGCGGCGAGTTTTGCGATTTCCTCTTTGCGCTTACCCGGATCGACCATGTCGATCGTGCAGTAACCCGAGACCAGGGGCAGGTTGTGGGCTTCGAGAACCTTCGCGATGCCGCCCTGGGCTTCGTAGGACTCGAGGGTCCGTTCGAACGTCTCGAAGCCCCAGTAGCCAAGACTACCGATGTCTTTGATCGCGGGGTCCGCCTGACCATTTTGCCCGCGGGGCCACGTGATCCCGGTGTGTCCGACCTTCAGGTTTCTCGGCGGATGCGGCTGCGGCATACGCGGCTTGGGCGGCGCAGCCGGGGCCTGGGCCGAGGCGGGAATGGATTGTGTTGAGGCAAGCACACCTGCTGAAACGGTGCTGAAGAAAGAGCGTCGGTTCATCCGGATTCCTCCTGAATCTGTGCCAGCTTCGAGCTCGATGATCGCAGAACCCGATGGGGAAACACGGCCCCCGCAGTTCGGCTCGCCGCGGAGCCGCCGGAGCCGGCCCGCGGTGCTCGCCGGCGGACTTCGCCGCCAGCGCTCCATAGAGTGTACTGCTTTTGCCGGCCGAGTACGCGTCTTAATTGCCGCGCCTTTACGGCTGAGAGGACCCAGGTGATCTGGCGCTTACAGGCTGCGGCTGCGGAGTGCAGCCCCTAAAGCCCGGCAACGCAGAGGGCTGCCGGGCCAATCGTGCATCTATCCAGTAGGGGCTAGAAGCAAATCTTGACGACTTCGCGAGATGAGAAGGTACCCGTGCCGCTGGTTCCGAACGAGTGCATCGGGTGTCAGGACGGGCGTGGTGTCCCGACGGGGCCGCGGTCAGATGCGGTGAGGTCTTGTGCGGCCCCAAAGTGCAAACGCCGGCTGGACCCGTTCCGCGGGCGATGGCACAGCTCCACCGTGCCGGGCAGGCGCGCCCGTAATTCCGCTGCTTGCCTTTAAGCTGGCCTTGAGGCTCGGCCCAGGCGGCGCGGCATCACTGCTGTGTCGAGACGGGCGGCTTCTCCGGGATAGTCCAGAGATAAATCGTGTGGTGCTCCAACTCGACTGTCTTATCTGGCTTCCAGTCGCCCATATCGAAATCGTGGGACACGATCCGCGTGCCTGGCTTTAGCTCCTTCCAGAGCCTAGGCCGCAGCTTCAGGTTGAGCGACGGAAGGAGGTAGAGAGTTATGACGGTGGCCTCTTTGAAATCCGCCTCGAAGAGATCCTCGTTTCTGAACTCGACCTTGTCGGTTACGCCGGCGGCTTGAGCGTTCGCTTTCGATTCGGAGATGCGGACGGGGTTAATGTCAATGCCAACGGCCCTGATGCCATACTCCTTGGCGGCGGTGATGACGGTGCGGCCGTCACCGCAGCCGAGATCATAGAGGATGTCACCTTTTTGAACGTTCGCGAGTTTGAGCATCTCCCGGACCACGTCGTCGGGGGTGGGAACGAAGACAACGTCAGGTTCCCGGAGCTTCTTATCCTGGGCGCACCCAAGGGTGGCCACAGCACACAGCAGTACAAGCCTTCTGGTCAGTCGCATAGACGTGTGGGCAATTCTACCAAAGCGGAGGGTGAGGCTGGAGGGATGGCCCGGGGCCACGCGCGGGCGGGCCGCAGCGGCCCGGCAGGGCCGTTCATGCCTATGCGATCACTCTCTCGCCTGAGTATCCCTTTCCGATGGCCCTCGAGCGGGGGATACACACGTGCTAGCGAAGGATGAGTCCGGCTGACAAGGGCTATGCCGGACCGCCGCTGCCGCGGGGCATGGCCGCAATCGAGCGCGGTGGTGGTTTTCGGCCACCTCCTGGGACGTCCAGGCGTAGCCAAACAGCTGATTTGCCAGTACTTAATGTTTGGTGATCCGCGTGCACTTGGATCAGCCGGAGTTTAAGGGAGGCCAGCCATGAAGCGGACGGTCATAAAGGCGGTTGCAGTGGCAGCCCTGTTCGGCCCCGTCGCATGGGCGCAGGACCAGCCGGATCTGGTAGACGAGCCGGGGCGCGGAGTCGCACGGCTCAGCCTGATCAACGGCGACGTGTCAGTAAAGCGCGGCGATACCGGGGACTGGATGGCCGGAGCAGTCAATACGCCGCTGGTGGTTGAGGACCACGTGATGACGGGTCCGGGTTCCCGCGCAGAGATCCAGTTCGACTGGGCGAACTCCCTGCGGCTGGCGCCCGAGACGGAGGTGCGGCTGGCAACGCTCGAGAATGCCCGATACCAGGTGCAACTGGCTACGGGGACTGTGATGATGAGCGTGCTCCGCGACAGCAAAGCGGATTTCGAGGTGGACACGCCCTCCGTTTCCGTGCGGCCTGTCGAGCGCGGAAGATTCCGCGTGACGGTACTGCCTGGCGGCGAGACTGAGGTGACGGCGCGCTCCGGAGACGTCGAGATTTTCACTCCCACGGGCGTCCGGCGGTTGCGTTCCGGGCAGGCGATGCTGGTGCGCGGCGATGCGAATAACGCCGAGTATCAGATTGTCTCCGCGCCTTCCAGAGATGACTGGGACCGCTGGAATGAGGACCGGGACCGGTATCTCAAGAACACGAAATCCTATGCCTACACGAGCCGAGACGTGTACGGCGCGGATGATCTGGACAGGCACGGGCGCTGGGTCTACGTGCCTCCGTACGGCTGGGTGTGGTCTCCTAACGGCGTCGGTGCGGATTGGGCGCCGTACCGCAACGGCCGCTGGGTGTGGATTGACTACTACGGATGGACGTGGCTCGGCTACGAGCCCTGGGGCTGGGCTCCATACCACTACGGGCGCTGGTTCTATGGCGCACCGTACGGGTGGTGCTGGTTTCCTGGCGGCATCCACGTGCGGCACTACTGGAGGCCCGCGCTAGTTGGCTTCTTCGGTTTCGGCGTGGGCGGAGTGAACATCGGCATTGGGTTCGGGAACATCGGGTGGGTTCCGCTGGCTCCCTACGAGCCCTACTACCCCTGGTACGGACGCCGGCTGTATCACGGCGGCTATCACGGGGGCATAAGGATCGTTCACAACACGAACGTCTACAACGTTTACCGGAATGCGCGAGTCCATCGCGGCATCACCGGGATCGACTACCACCATTTCGGCCGCGGCGGGCACGCGCGTGCCTTCGACGGAAGGGACATTCAGTTCCACAAGGCGTCCGCAGTCCGCGGAGTGCTGCCGGTGACGCCGGTGCGCGAGAGCCTCCGGGTGTCCGACCGCGAGCCGCGGCGCGTTGGGCAGGGCCGGGACTTCAACTCCCAGCGTTTCGTCGCGCGGCGCCAGCCGGAGCGGGTGAATCGAGTGCCATTCGAGAACCAGAGGCGCGGCATGGAGGACATCACGCGCCGGACGCTCGGGGATGGCGCGGTTCGCGCGCGAGCCGGTGAAGATCGTCCGGGCAGGGGGCAGGGAAATGCGGTCGTAGGCCGCGGCAATACGGGCAATGCCCCGCGCGTTGGCCAGCCCGAAGCGGGCCGGGCAAACGGCTGGCGCCGGATCGGCGAGCCACAGCGCGGAGATGCGGACCGGCAGGCCGGGCGCGCTCAGACGCAGCGCGGTAACCAGCCCGCGCGCGTGCAGAACGAGACCCGGCGCGAGCAGGGCGCCACGGCCGGGCGCGAGCAAGGCTGGCAGCGCTTTGGCGGGCGCTCCGGCGAGCAGCGCGGCAACCAGCCCGCGCGCGTCGAGCCGCAGAGGCCGGCCGAGCAGCCGCGCACGAACCGGGGCCAGGGCGCCTGGAACAGGTTCGAAGGCCGCGGCGATGCGGGCGCGAACCGCGGGCAGGAACGCCAGCGTGTGGAGACGCAGCGGCCCCAACCGCGCACTGACACGCCGAGGTACACCCGCCGGGAATCGGCCGGTGATCCGCCGCGAGCCACCGGCCGCGAGCCGGTACGCGTGAACCCGCCGATCGTGCGGCAGCGCAGCGGTGGTGATTCCCGCGGCGGCGATCGCTACAACCGGAGCGACAGCTCCAGGAGCAACGGCGGAAGCGTCTGGGGCCGGAACAGCGGCGGCAGCGAGCGGTACAGCGGGGCCGGCCCGCGCAGCGCTCCTCGAAGCAGCGGCGGAGGAAGCTGGGCCGGCCCGCGCAGCAGCGGCGGCGCACGCGGTGGCGGATTCAGCGGCGGCAGAGCCTCTCCATCCGGCGGCGGCATGCGGAGCGGAGGTGGCTCCCGCGGAGGCGGTGGAGGCGGCGGCTCCCGAGGCGGAGGGAGCAGAGGCGGCGGCCGCGGCCGATGAGCTGACGAACGGAATGTAACTCACGCCT
>JBLNBX010000038.1:0-3444 GCA_050260275.1 bacterium | reverse complement strand
GGAAGTGGCAGCAGTAGGGCGGCACCTAATAATGTAGATGGTGCTGTAGCTGCAGAGAGCATCCGGCTTCAACATGGCTCAACAGCCTTCAACAGGCTAGCGCTGGACTTGTCCCCTGAATTGAGACAACCGGTTAAGACTCATTTTTCATTGGAATGGAGAATTGAGTCATGGGAATGTCTCGACGGACGTTTACGAAGGAGTTTAAGGAAGAGGCCGTCAGGCGGCTGGAACTGGGGGCTTCGGTGGCCGAGGTAGCTCGGGCCTGCGAGGTCAACCCGAATGTGCTGCACCGCTGGCGACGGGAGATGCGGGAGTACGGGGTCCGGGCATTTGCCGGCAACGGGCAGCGGCGGCTAGAGGAAAGCCGGGTCGCCGAGTTGGAGCGTAAGGTCGGCCGCCAGGCGCTGGAGATCGATTTTTTGCGGAGATGCTTGCAGCATGTCGAAGAGCAGCGGAAGCTGCAGGCGTTGACTACGCGGGCCTCGTCTACACGTACCTCCAGAGGGAAGTGAACCTGGCGGGCCCGGTTCCGCTGCAACAACTGTGCCGGCTGGTGCAGGTCAGCCGAGCCGGATTCTACCGCTGGCGGGAGACAGCGCCGCCAACGGTGGATCCGGATTTGGACCTGCGCGACGAGATCCAACGGATTGCTTTGGAGTCACCCAGCTACGGGTGGCCGCGGATCACCGCGGAGCTGAGACGTCGGGGGTGGAAAGCCAACCACAAGCGCGTCTATCGGATCCTGCGGGAGGACAACCTGCTTTGCCTGCGCCGTCGGCGGAAATTCGTGGTGACCACGGATTCCAATCACGACCGGCCGGTGTACCCGAACCTGGCCAGCGGGATGGTGCTGACCGGCATCGATCAGCTCTGGGTGGCCGACATCACCTACATTCGCTTGGCCGTGGAGTTCGTCTATCTGGCGGTGATTCTGGATGCCTACTCGCGGCGGGTGATCGGCTGGGCGCTGGACCGAACCTTGGAGGACGAGTTGACGATCGCCGCGCTCGGTATGGCGCTGGAGCGGCGCCTTCCGCCGCCGGGTCTGGTCCATCATTCCGACCGTGGCGTGCAGTATGCTTCTCAGGATTACACCGATCTGCTGAAAAGCCGGGGCATCACCATCAGCATGAGCCGCCGGGGAAATCCGTACGACAACGCATTCTGCGAATCTTTTCTCAAAACCCTGAAGTACGAAGAAGTCCATCGCCAGGAATACCGCGACCTGGCGGAGGCGCGGACTGCCATCGAGCACTTCTTGGAACGGGTGTACAACCAGAAACGCCTGCACTCGGCACTCGGCTACCGGCCGCCGGTGGAGTTCGAACAGAACTTGCTCGCGTCCCGGACGCAGGTGCAAGCATGAGGCCTTCTATGCGTTTTCTCAGGCATGGCGGAATCTATCGCTCCGATGTGGTCGTTTTTGTTTTTGCCAGCTTGGGCCGCTCTGCCGCCTCCCGTTGGTCGGCCCCGAACGAAGTTTCAGGGCGCGGCTTCCACACCGCGCCCTGCTCATCGTCCGCGATGAGTTCCGGCCGGCTATTCCTCGATCGGGTCGCTCGCCAGCGTTGCCCGTCTCCGCTTCACCGGCAGCCCCATCCTAAAACCGTTCCGGGGTGGGGCACAATGGATCTACAGTGAACGGTGAACAGTGTCTTAACCGTTTGTCTCAGCCAAGGGGACAACCGCAACGGAAACTCTGTGTCAATTCACTGCTGTCCAAAATCGCTCCGCTAGTTCCTGCCGCCTGAAGCCCGCGTGAGGGGGCCGATCCTCAGTACCCTGGAATGGGTTCCGACCAAGAACCACTCACAGGAAGAGAGGATCAGCCGTGACTCAAGTATGTAGCGTTTTCTCGCAGCTCTTGCAACTGTTCTCGCGCGGCGAGTTCGAGCGCGCCGTCAAGCAGCACTCAGCGGAGCGCCACGCCAAGGGCTTCACCTGCTGGGGGCAGTTCGTGGCCATGCTGTTTTGCCAGGTGGCGCAATTGAAGTCCCTGCGCGAGGTGTGTTTGGGTTTGGCGAGCTGTGAAGCGCCGTTGAAACATCTCGGCATCAGCCGGACGCCGAACAAATCCACCTTGGCCTATGCCAACCAGAACCGGCCGTGGGAACTCTATCAGACGATCTTCGGCCAACTGCTGGAGAAATGCCGGGCCGAGGTGGCCGCCCGCGGCGGACGCAAGAAATTCCGCTTCAAGAACAAGCTGATGAGCCTGGACGGCAGCATCATCGACCTGTCAGCCAGCATCTTCGACTGGGCCAAGTACAAGCGCACCAAGGGCGCCATCAAGCTGCATCTGTTGCTGGACCACGACGGCTACCTGCCGTCCTTCGCCGTGGTGACCGAAGGCAAACATAGCGAGGTGGCGGTGGCGCGGAACCTGCGCTTGGAAGCTGGCACCATCCTGGTGATTGACCGCGGCTACAACGATTACGCATGGTTCGCAGAGATGACCCGGGAGGGCGTCTTCTTTGTCACGCGCATGAAAACCAACACCGTCTACCGGGTGGAAGGGGACTGCGACATCCCGGCACGCGGGGACGTGCTGCGCGACCAGATCATCAGCCTGCCGGCGTTGGACAAGGCGAGCGAGGAGCCGGTGCTGTTCCGGCGCATCGAGTATTGGAACCCGGACAAGCGGGAGATTCTGGTGTTCCTCACCAACCTGCTGCACCTGTCGGCGACGACCATCGCAGCCATCTACAAGGACCGCTGGCAGGTGGAACTGTTTTTCAAGGCGCTGAAGCAAACCTTAAAGGTAAAGACGTTCCTGGGCACCAGTGCCAATGCGGTGAAGACGCAGATCTGGACGGCTCTGATCGCCATGCTGATTTTGAAATACCTGCAAATGAAAGCGACGTATGGCTGGTCGCTTTCGAATTTGGCGGCGCTGCTGCGCCAGCAACTGTTTATCTTCCGCGACTTGTGGGCGTGGTTGAACACCCCGCTGGAGGGGCCGCCTGCGGTACAGGCGGTGGCGGAGCAGTTGCCGATGCCGGCCGTATGGTAGGCGAGACTTGGACAGCAGCTACACGAAAGGAACCGAAGGCCGCGAGTAGATCAGGGCTTGCGTGCCGGTAACTTGGACAGCATGACGGCGGGAACATAGACGCGGCGGTCGGACCGGCGGCCGACAGACCTGCGGCTCAGGAGCAGCGCACGACGGGTATATTCTTTGAAATCAACAATGGATTTCAGGCGACAGGCTTATTTTGGACGCGAGTGGTTCAAGATCATGTCCAACACTTACGATGCGCAGTATGGGCGGACAGCGGGCGGCATCGTTAACGTGACCCTGAAATCCGGCACCAACGAGCTGCACGGCACGGCTTACGAGTTCATGCGCCGGTACTGGATGGATGCTAACAACTTCCAGAACAACCGTGCCGGCGTGGAGCGCTATGCCATCGATCCGAAGACGGGCGAGAATCTCGGGGG
>JBLNBX010000037.1:0-14945 GCA_050260275.1 bacterium | reverse complement strand
AAACACCGCAGGCTCCACCGGAGAACAGGACGTCCACGCGTGCCGAAGCCATCCAGCAGGAACGGCTGTCCCGCTCGCAGAACCTCTATCCCGATACCCCGCCGCCTATGGATCGCTTTCTGGTTTGGGAGCGTGACAACCGGGTGTTCGAGAAGTTCACAATCGGCTATCAGGGTTTTCGCGCGCAGTTCGGGCACATGATCACCGGGAGCGGCCTCGCGTTCGGCGCAGGCTACTTCCGCCGGGATCTCAGGAGGAACAGCCTGAACCTGGGCCTCTCGGCAGTGATCTCGACAAAGCTCTATCAGCGTTACGAGGCAGAGGTAAGCACGCCGCTGGCCGCGAACGACCGGCTTCTGCTGGGAGCCCGCGGCGTGTGGCTGAGCTATCCCAGCGTGAACTTCTATGGCCTCGGGCCCGATACGGAGAAAGGCAGCCGGACCGACTACCACCTCCGGGACGTCTCAGGGGACGGGATTCTGGGCGTGCGCCCCGTAAAGGGGCTCCTGGTCGGCCTCTCGGGTGGCTATGCGCGGTTCTCCACCGCACCCGGCACGGATGACCGGTTCGCGAGCACCACCGACGTGTTCACGCCTGCCGAGCTGCCCGGCCTCAGCGAGGTGAACAAGTTCATCCGCTACGGCGCATTCGCGGACTACGACTGGCGCGACAGGCCGTTCAGCCCCTCGTCCGGAGGGCGATACCTCTTCCGGTACACGCGGTACAACAACGATTCAGACCGGCCCTACGATTTCAGGCGCTACGAAGCGGACATCGAGCAGTACTTCAGCATCTTCAACCAGCGCAGGGTCTTCGTTATCCGTGGCAATGCCACGCTGGCGGATCCGGATTCGGGGAACCTCGTCCCGTTCTATCTTCAGCCGACCATAGGCGGCCCATACACGATGCGCGGATTCCGGTCGTTCCGGTTCACGGATAACAACGCCCTGGCGCTGACGGGCGAGTACCGATGGGAGGCGTATTCAGGACTGGACATGGCGTTATTCGTGGACGCCGGCAAGGTGTTTCCGAAAGCCAGCCAGTTGAACCTGCACGACCTCGAGTACGACGGCGGATTCGGGTTCAGGTTCAACGCACGCAACAAGATCTTCTTGAGGATCGACACCGCGTTCAGCCGCGAGGGATTTCAGATATGGTTCAGGTTAGGGGACGTTTTCGCAGCGCGCCGGCTAGGCGTGGGCGGAACGCAGCCAATCTTCTGATGCGCGCCTGGACGGCGCTGCTCGTACTGGCCGCTTCCGGCGCGGCTGGCGCGCAGACGTTCTACCCCGACGATCCTCTCGCCCACGAACCGCCGCCGCTCGACGCCAGCGGCGTGCTCAGGCGAAAGCTCAGCGAGATATACGCTTTCGCCGAGAACACTTTCTGGGGGCCGGGCGAGCGCAGCCGCTCGCCGGCCGGCTCGGTGAACACGCTCGGAGAGCCCATGGATGGGTCATGGTACACCCACCGGCACTACTTCAACCGCATGACGCCGGAGCAACTCGCGCTCGGGCCTGACGGCCGCACGCCGCCCGCGGAAGGCCCGTGGACCGTGGTCAGAGCCAAGACCGAAGGCATAATGCCCGGCTTCACCATCCTTGACAGCGCCGGGCGGACTTACTTCATAAAGCTGGACCCCGAGGAGAACCCGGAGCTTGCCACAGCGGCCGACGCCGTCACAGGCCGGTTTCTCCATGCTCTCGGCTACTGGGTGCCCGACCAGTACATCGTCTACTTCACGCGCGAACGGCTCGTCATCGGCAAGGACGTCAACATCGTTGACCGATACCTGAACACCACGCGCAAGATGACAGCGCGCGATCTCGACGACATTCTCAGCAGGACTCACATCTACGCCGATGGCCAGTACCGCGCCCTTGCCAGCCGGGCCATCCCCGGCGAGGGAGTGGGGCCGTTTCGATTCTTCGGCACTCGAACCGACGATCCGAACGACATTGTCCTGCACGAGAACCGACGCGACCTGCGCGGGCTGTACGTGTTCTGCGCCTGGCTGGAGCACAACGATTCCAAGGCGAATAACACGTACGACACGCTCATCGAAGAGAACGGCGTCCGGTACCTGCGCCACTACCTAATCGATTTCGGCTCGACGCTCGGAAGCGCGTCCATCGGGCCGAAATCGCCGCGAACGGGCAACGAGCCTCTCTTCGCCTGGACGCCCACCCTGCGGAACATCTTCACCGCGGGGCTGTACGTGCCCGGGTGGATGAGGTACGACTATCCGGACGATCCCGCAGTTGGGCGTTTCACGTCCGCCACGTTCAATCCCGGCGACTGGAAACCGGAGTACCCGAACGCGGCGTTCCGCAACCGGTTGCCGGACGACGAATTCTGGGCCGCCAAGCAGGTGATGGCGTTCACCGATGAGGATATTCGCGCCATCGTCCACGCAGGCGACTACAGCAATCCGGCGGCTGAGGCATACATCGCGCGCACGCTCGCCGAGCGCCGCGACATGATCGGCCGGACGTTCATAGAGAAGGTTCTTCCGCTGGACAACTTCGCCGTCCGCGAGAACCGGCTGGTTTTCGACGATCTGGGAGTGAAGTACGGATTGACGCCCTCCCGCACTCTGAGCGCTTCGTGGTCGCGGTTCGACAATGCGACGGGAGCCAGAACGCCGGTTCAGGCCGCTGGCTTTACGCTTCCGCCGGGAGAGGGCGAGTACTGGGTAGCCGAGATCGCGCAGGAAGGCGACGCCCGGCGGACCGTGAGCGTTTACGTCAGAAAACGCGGCAACGAGGCCGAGGTGGTGGGAATCGACCGGCGCTGGTAAGTGCATGGATGCGAGGAGCACTTCGTCATTTCCGGTCTTCCGGACAGTCGGAGGGACGCCTCGGGGCCGCCTCGACCGCGCGCTGTCCATCTTCGCGGACGTCCGCGCCGGAGAGGGCGGCACGGCGCTGCTGCTGGCGTTCACGGCCTTTCTGATTTTCTTCTCGTATTACCTGATCAAGCCCGTCCGAGAAGCGCTGGTGCTCACGGAACAGAGCGCGAATGTAGCCGCGTATGCCGCCGGAGCGCAGGCGCTGCTGTTGCTCGCCGTCATTCCGGCGTTCGCGAAGCTGGCTTCGGTGGTGAACAGACAGTCCCTGATCACTTGGGTGACCCTGTTCTTCGCCTCGCACCTCATGCTCTTCTACCTGTTCGGGAAGGCCGGCGCGCGGGAAGCCGTCCCGTTCTTCATCTGGCTGGGTATTTTCAATACGATAATCCCCGCGCAGTTCTGGGCCTTCGCGAACGATATTTACAGCGAGAGCCAGGGGCGGCGGCTCTTTCCCATAGTGGGCGCGGGCGCGATGCTGGGAGCGCTTTCGGGCGCCGCTTCCGTGGCAATCCTGATAGCGCCGATAGGCATATATGAACTGATGCTCGTAACGGCGGGCGTAGTGTCGTCCACGATCGTTCTGATAAGGCTGGTGAACCGGCGCGTGGGCGGCAGGGCGATCGTGCACGGGCGGGAGGAGCAGCAAGGCCCGATTGACGGCGCCGGCGCTAGCGCTTTCCGCCTGATTTTCCGCGAACGCTATCTGCTGCTGATCGCGCTGCTTGTTGTCGTGCTGAACGTGGTGAACACGAACGGCGAGACGCTGCTGCGAAAGCTGGTCGTCTTGCACGCCGAGCGGGAGGGCATCGCGAGCGCGGATGCGATGCACGTGTACATAGGCGAGTTTTACGGCCAGTTCCAGATCTGGATGAACCTGTTTGGCGTGTTTGTGCAGTTCTTCCTGGTATCGAGGATCTTCCACTACATCGGGGTCGGCGGAGCGCTATTCGTTTTGCCCCTGATCGCCTTGACGGGATACTCGGCTGCGGCGCTCGCCCCTGCGCTCGTTCTGGTGCGGGCGGTGAAGATAGTCGAGAACGGCACAGACTATACCCTCCAGAACACCGCGGGCCAGGCGCTGTTCCTGGTGACCACGCGAGAGGCCAAGTACAAGGCCAAAGCGGCCATCGACAGCTTCTTCATGCGCAGCGGCGACGTTCTGGCGGCGGGCGTGGTGTTCGCGGCGAGCCAGATAGGGTTTTCCGTCGCGCAGTTCGCATCGGCGAACGTGGCTTTCACGATCGTCTGGCTGGTGATCGTCTCCCTGATCTACCGCGAACACAAGCGGCGCGCTCGTATGCAGGAACCGAACGCCGTTTAACAGGGTTTGCATTATCCGCCGCCGGGCCAGGCGCGCAATTTCCTGAATTGGGTGAGATCGCGGCAGAAGTCTATAGCCGGCAGAGAGATAGCCGCTACCCGCCGCTGCCCGGCGCATCACCTGCACTCGGACCCTGCATTTTCCTGAGATGGAAAATAGGAAACCGGGTCTAGTACCGTCCCCCTCCGTTATATACTTGCGGCATGAGTACTCAGTTGATCAGGAGTATGCTGGTTGTCGCCGGGGCCGTTTTGTTGGCGGGTTGTGGCGGAAGCGGACCCAATGCGGAGCCTTCCGACGTTACCGATACTGCTGCCGAGCAACCCGCGGTCGAACCTCCGGCGCAGGCAGCCTCGCCTTCGTCTCGAGCGGCCTCGACTTCATCAACGGCGGCCTCGACTTCATCGCCAGCGGCTTCGCCCGCTTCGAGGACCGAGACGGCTCGCGGGAGCCGCTTCGGGCGCCGGGGTGGGGAGCGGGGCCAGACGCCTTTCTCGTCTTCGGCGCCTGCCGCAGTGGAGCCTGCCACGGTGACACTTGCGGCCGGAACGGTTCTGCAGGTGCGCACAACTTCGGAGATTTCAACCAAGACTGCCCAGCCGGGAGATGTGTTCGAGGCTTCGCTGGCCGCTCCTGTCCAGGTGAACGGCCGAGTAGTGCTGCCGGCAGGCGCTCCGGTGAGGGGCCGGGTGGTCGAATCGGACCCTGGGGGGCGCGTGAAAGGAGTGGCGAGCCTTTCGGTGGCGCTGACGAGCGTCAATGCGGGGGGTGAAGTCATCAGCATATCCACCGGTTCAGTAACCCAAGACGCCAACACGAGTAAGAAGAAGGACGCCGCTAAGGTCGGCATCGGTGCGGGCCTCGGCGCCGCAATCGGCGCGATTGCAGGCGGCGGCAAGGGCGCGGCGATTGGCGCGGCAGCGGGCGGCGGCGCGGGGACCGCGGCAGTCTTGGCGACGCGCGGCGACCCGGCGGTGATACCCTCAGAGAGCGTCCTGCAGTTCTCGCTGACGCAGCCGGTAACCGTTCCGGCAAGGTAAGAGCATTTGGCGATAGGAGCGCGGCCGCGTTCGCGCGTCGGGCGCGCCGCGCGCCAGGTGTGCTAACTTGACCATCGCGCCGCGCTCCGCGCGCGCGAAAGGAGGCCAGTTGGCGCCATCTGGCGTCTCAAATCCCAGCGGAGAGCCGGCCACAGGGCTGGCTCCCTGCGTTAGCGTAATAGTCGCCTGTTACAACCAGCCCCGATTCGTTGGCGACGCGATACGGAGTGTCCTCGAACAGACGTTCACGGATCTCGAGCTGATCGTAGTCGACGACGGATCCACGGACTCCACGCCGGAGACGATCGCACAGTTCAAAGATCCGCGGCTCAGGTACATCCGGCAGGATAACCGCGGCACCGCAGCCGCGCGCAACACGGGGTTCCGCGCCAGCCGGGGGCGGTACATCAACTTTCTCGACGGCGACGACTACTTCGGTCCCGAAAAGCTGAGCCGGCAGGTGGCGGCGCTGGAAGCCGGCGATTCCTTCTCGCTGGCCTTCTGCGACATCGCAGAAGTGGACGCCGACGGCAACCCGGCCAGCGGCTACTCCGTGAAGCCCGCGCTGGGCAAGTTCGCGGGCGACCTGCTGCCCATTCTGCTCGCCGGAGGGTTTGCGCCGCCCCACGCGTTCCTGGTCCGCCGCGAGGCGTTGGAAACGGTTGGGCTGTTCGATGAAACAGGCGCGCTCAACTGCGTGGAGGACTACGACCTTTGGCTGCGGATAGCCGCTTCGGGCTACCGTGCCTGCTACGTCGACGCGAAGGACGCCTTCTACCGCATACACAGCGGGAACCTGAGCCTGCAAACGGCCGTCATGGACGCCGGCCGGCGCGAAGCGCTGAGAAGAGTGGCGGTGCGGTTCCCGGAGAGGGTGGGAGCGGCGCTGGCCGAAGCGCAGGACATCAGCCGGCAACTCTTCCGGGGCGTCGGTTTTTTACAGCAAAGCCTGGAAGCGAAAAACTCCGAGCTCGAGCGCGCCGGCAAGGAGATGCAGCGGGCCGCGGCTGAGGCCGCGAAGAACGCCGAAGCGGCGTCGGCGCAGCGCCTGGCCGAGTTGAGCGAGCAGGTACAGCGGCTGCAACAGCTACTTGATGAGGCGTTGGCGGCGCCCGCGGCAGCCGAACAGCTCGCGCGCGATCCCGCGGTTAGGGCAGCGGTGCTCAAGGCGCGGGCCGCCGGGGGCAGCTCGTCCGATTCGGAGGCAGCCGCTCTGCAGCGGCGGGTATCGGAACTCGAGGCGCAGGTAAGCCGCCAGTCGGAGCGGGAGCAGCGGTTGCGCGCGGAGCTGGATCGCACCTGGGTGCGCATGCGCGAGCTTGCGGCAGAGGCGCACAATCGCCGGCTCAGCACCAGGCTCAAGAAGCGGCTCCACGGCGTGCTCGATGCCGTGCAAGCAATGACGCCTGAGGCGGTGCGCGCGGCCGCGCGTCCTGTGTATCTCCGCGCCTATCGGGCCATTTTTCCCCAAGGGAAGCGTGAGTTCCTCGCGCCGCCGCCACGTGTGGTCCAGGCAGTAGTTCATCCCGCGCCGGCGCCGGCAGCGCCGCGCCTGCTGCTAAGGCGGCCGCTGATCAGCGTGGTGTTGCCAGTCTGGAATCACGGGCGATTTCTGGCGCAATCGATAGCTAGCGTGCTGGACCAGTCGTACTCGCGGCTGGAGCTGATAGTCGTCGACGATGGTTCGACCGAAGACCTCAGCCCCGTTCTGGCGCGCTTTAGCGATTCCCGGCTGAGGTATTTCCGCAAGCCGCACAGCGGCGTCGCGGATACGCTTAACGCCGGGTTCCGGCGCGCACGCGGCGAGTTTCTTACCTGGACTTCCGCGGACAACGCGATGCAGCCCCGCATGCTGGAGACGCTGCTCGACTATCTGCTAAGGCATCCCGGCGTCGACATGGTGTACGGCGACATGGAGCTGATGGACGAGCGTGGCGAGCCCCTGCGGGACTCCGACTATCGCGTGAGCTGCCAGCGTCCCGAGGCGAATCACAAGCTGCAGCTTCCGCGTGCGCTGGATGCCCTCGGCGTCATTAACGACAACTTCATCGGCGCATGTTTTCTTTACCGGCGCGGCATAGCGCAGATCGTGGGCGAGTACGATTCCTCGCTGCTGGGCACGGAAGATTACGACTACTGGCTGCGCATGAGCGAACTCGGAACGATGCGGCATGTGGACAGCGACGAATGCCTGTACCGGTACCGGGTTCACGATGAGACGCTCAGCGCCAGGCACGGGGCTAGCGAGATATTCTCCAACGCCGAACGTCTCATCGAGCTGCACCGCGAGCGCGCGGCATGGTACGCGCAGCCGTTCTCGGTTTTCGTTCTGACGGACTCCGGAAGCGCGATGCCGCCGGAAAACGTCGCGGAGCTGGCCGCGGCGTTTCGCGTGCAAGGCCACCATGTTTTCGTTGCCGGCGCTGGCGCCACGGGCATCGCGAAAAGGGCAGGCGTGCGGGCGATCGAAGCGCCGCTGGACGATGCGGCGGCGCTGTGCCGGATCTTGTCTGCTGAAGCCGAGCAGAACAAGGCCATCGTGGTCTCACTCGCGCGGAAGCCCGTCCTGGCGGAGGTAGCGCGCGCCTGGGCTTCGGAAACGGTTCTGTACTGCGTTTGGCTGCCGGAAGGCATCGACGCGGCCGCCCGCCTGGAGACGTTCCCCCGGGAGAAACCGCTTTGGCTGCTGTGCGGGTCCGCTGCGATTTCCGCCCGGTTGCCGGAGCCGTTCGCGCGCGCGTGGTCATTGATGATTGCCGCGGATGCCGCGCTCCCGGAGCGGGTCGCGCTGGCGCGGAAAGCGCGGGACAACAACTACGTGCCGCACGATTTTCCTGCAAGCGACGCGCCGGCGATCGTATTCGTAGGACCCGTGAGCGAATCGGCGCTCGATTTCGATGCTATTCGCGCCGCGGTCTCGCTGCATCCGGACAAGCTGTTCGTCTTCGTGGACACGGGCAGCGGCAGTGTCAACCCGCGCGACTTCTGCCCCGGCGCGGAGAACCTGCATTGGCTGGACGCGAAGCGCCACGGCGACGTTCACCTGTACCTTTCGCGCGCGGCGCTGCTGATCGCGCCATTCCGCGACGCGGCGTCGCTCGCGCGCGTGATGACGGAGACGCTCTCGGTGTACCTCGGCGCCGGCCGTCCGATTCTGGCGACCAGAGCGATCGTCAATGCGGGGTTCGAGGACGCGCCAGGCCTCCTGATGTGCGGTCCGTCCGACTTCGCCGCATCGATCGAGAACGCCCTCGCGATCTCGCCGGACCACGCGGCTGCCGACGAATACTTGCGCGTCCGGTCGCCCGAGGGAGTGGCGCGCGCTGTTGCGGCGGCAGCGAACAGCCGCCTATACAGCACGGGCGTCGCGACGCCCCGCGCCTCCGTCGCAGCGCCCAGAGCCGGAGCCGGGAGAAGCTCGGAGGCGCCTGCTGTTCTGATCGAAACGCGAACGCTGGATCGCGGCGGTCTTGAGCGCGTAGTGGCGGACATGGCGCTCGCGCTTCGCGAGCGTGGCTTCCGCGTGGCGATTGCAGTAACAGAGCGCGACGGCCGCATCGGAGCCGAGTGCCGCGCCGCGGGCCTGACGGTGTACGCGCCCGTTCCCGGCCCCGATGCCTTCGGGCAGTGCCTGGAGATCGAACAGCCGGACCTCGTCATCAGCCACTATTCAACCGTCGGAGCACCGGTCGCGGCCGCGCGCGGCATTCCGGTGATAGACATCCTGCATAACGCATACATCTGGGCGAGCCCCGCCGAACACAGGGCCATTAGCGCCAATGCGGCACACGTCTCAAAATACGTGGCGGTGTCGGAGTTCGTGCGCAGGTACGCGGTTGCGAAGTATGGCATCGCGGAATCCCGGATTGTGGTGGCTCCGAACGGTATCGACACGGACAGCCTCATGGAGGCTGCAAGCCGGCCGCCCCACGTTACGCGCGAGAGTCTGGGAATCGACCCGCGCGCATATGTGTTCCTGCAGGTGGCCTCGCTATACGGCACCAAGGCGCAGGCGCACTCTATATCGGCGATGGCGCGGATTGCGCGGCAGTACCCGCACGCTCGGCTTGTGCTGGTGGGCTCGCAGGACGACCGCGCGTACACCGAATTCGTCCGGCAGCACATTCGCCGCCTCGGCGTCGAGGACCGCGTGCTGGTCTGCGGCGAAACGGATTCGATCACCGATTACTACAAGCTCGCAGATGCCTTCCTGCTCTCGTCTCTGACGGAGGGCTGGAGCCTAGCGATGAACGAGGCGATGCTGCTCGGCTTGCCGATGATACTCACGGCCGTGGGTGGCGCGCCGGAGACGATCGAAGGCGGCGATATCGGGCTGCTGGTCCCGGCGGCTTACTCCGATGCTTGCGATATCGACGCCGCCAGACTCTGGAAGCTGTGCACGGACGCGCAGCCACCAAATCTCGACGCGCTTGCGTCCGCGATGGTGCGTTTCTGCGCCGCACCGGAGGAATGGCGCGAGCGCGGGCGGCGCGGTACCGAGAAGGTGCTGGAGAGAGACACGGCGGCGGCGGCTACGGCGCGTCTGATGAATGTGATCGCCGGCGTGCTGCAGCAACGCGGGGCCTTGCGCGCACAACGGGCGGGAGCGTGACGGCGCGCCGCAAAGCAATCGGCGGCGCCGCTACGGCGCTACTGCCAGCGGGCATCCATCAGGTTGAGGATGATCTCGAGGGGTACTCGCAGCCACTCGGGGCGGTTGCGGATCTCGTAGCCCACCTCGTGCACGGCCGTATCGAGCAGGTAGATGTAAAGCAGGAAGGCAGTCTGGTCGAGTGAGCGCGGAAGGAACTTAGCGCCGGAGGCGGTTGCCAGGTACTCACGGAGGAACGCCACTCCGACCCACCTGTTCCAGAACCGGCCCCAGGCCTCAAGCACCGGCACCTGCTCCGGCCGCGCCGACACGCCCGGTATCTGGCCGTGCAGCACGCCGTGGGACATGTAGTGAAACGAGCGCAGCAAACCCGCCACGTCGCGCAGCGGCGACCGTTTGATGCGGCGCTCGCTGAGCGGGCGGTGCGTGGGCCCCTCGAAATCGATGAAGACGAAGTCGCGGCCGGTGTAGAGCAGATCGCTCAGGTGCAGGTCGCCGTGGATGCGGATGCGCATTGCCTGCACGCGGCGTTCGCGCATGGCCTCGAAGCGTTTCCTGATGTCCTCCTCCATGGCGATGACACGCCGCGCCTCGCTCAAGACAGGTTCGTCTAGCAAGCGCGCGTAGCGCCGCAGAGCGGAGATGCTCGCTGAAAGCTGGCCGACGAAACCGTGATAGAGTCCCTGGCGGTAGAAATCTGTGAACGGCTCGGCGGTGAATCTGGGATCGTCGGTAGGTTCGGCCAGAAGCAGGTGAAGCTCGGCGGTGCGCCGCCCCATAAGCCTGGCGGCCTCAAGATAGGTGCCGATGAGGTCGCGGGCGAGAGGAGGAGGATCCTGCTCGATAGTAGAGAGGGACGGTGGATCCGGTTCGGGCACGTGTGCGTCGCGCCTGCGGAGCGTCAGGGCCGCCTCGTAGTAGGCGCTGAGATGATCGCGTGTGAACTCCGCCGCGTTGCCCTGGTGAGGAACGGCGGTCTGGAGCACGCCCGCAGTTATGCTCTCTCCCTTGGCGCGATACTCCAGCGAACCCGCGATGGAGGGCGCGTTGGGGAACTTGCGGTCAGTGAGAAAACGGCCTATCTCGAGTTCGGGGTTCACGCCGGGCTCGATCTTACGGAACAGCTTCAACACGAAGCGGTCGCCGTAGCAAAGGGTGCTGTTGTTTGAGCCGCCCCGGGATATGGTGGGCTCGAACTCCGAGGCCGCTGCTCCGCCCGCACGCCGAAACGCTGGAGCGCTGCGCGCCACGATCTCGCCCACCTCGCCGCGATAGCGCCGGCGCCGGGCAATGGCATCCAGCAACTCGCGTCCGAACTCAGGGTCCCAAAGCGCGGCATATAGAACGCCGACCTCCCCGTCGGGTGCCGTGAGCCGCACGAGCAAACTCTCGGGGGGCGCGCCGGCTGCAGCGCCGCCTCGGCCAAGCGTGAGCGGGAGCTGGTAGATCTCGGAATCCGCATCGGTGTAGTCGACGGTGACCAGAAAGATGTACGCGTCCGCCCGCTCGAGCGGAACCACGTCGTTGATGCGAACCGCGCGGATACGCTGGCCCTTGCCGCGGAACCAGCGGCGCTGCGCCAGAAAAGCCGGCAGCGCCTTTTCGATGGCGGCGCGCGAGCGCCCGGTAAACGGGCTTTCCCAGGAGTCGACCGCAACCACGGGCACGCGGGTCTCGATGGGCTGCTCCGTGACAATGTCGATGGCCACGCGCCGCGGCTCGAGTACGAACCAGTAGAACCCGTGAGGGCCGAGGGTCAGCTGGCAAGGCGAAGCAGTGATAGCGGGAAACTCCGAGCGGCCGAACATCTCGATAGGCGTCATGTCGCGATAGGCCGTCAGATCCAGGTCGACGGGCTGCACGAACCGCGAGAGGTTGGCGATGACGAGTATGATCTCGTCCTCGTACCGCCGCAGGAAGGCGAGCACCTTGCGGTTGTCCGGATGCAGGAACTCAATACTGCCACGCCCGAAGGCCTTGTACTGCTTGCGTAGGGCAAGCAGGCGTCGCATCCACCACAGCAGCGAGCTGGGGTTGTTCTCCTGCGCCTCGACGTTTACGGCCTGGTAGTGCGCTGCGGGATCGATGATGACGGGCAGGTAGAGGCGCTGCGGATTGGCGTGCGAGAAGCCGGCGTTGCGGTCGCCGCTCCACTGCATGGGCGTGCGCACTCCGTTGCGGTCGCCGAGGTACACGTTGTCGCCCATGCCGATCTCGTCGCCGTAGTAGATCACCGGCGTACCCGGCAGCGAGCACAGCAGAGCGTTCATAAGCTCGATGCGGCGGCGGTCGTAGTTCATCAGCGAGGCCAGACGCCTGCGAATGCCCAGGTTGATGCGCATCTGCGGATCGCTGGCGTAGACCCGGTACATGTAATCGCGCTCTTCGTCGGTGACCATCTCCAGCGTCAGCTCGTCGTGGTTGCGCAGGAACATGGCCCACTGGCAGTTTTCCGGAATGGGAGGCGTCTGGCGCAAGATGTCCACTAGCGGGAAACGGTCCTCCATGCGCATGGCCATGAACAGCCGCGGCATCACCGGGAAATGGAAATTCATGTTGGACTCGTCGCCGTTTCCGAAGTACGCCACTGCGTCCTCGGGCCACTGATTGGCCTCGGCGATGAGCATGCGGTCGGTGTACCGCGCGTCCATGTGCCGGCGCAGTTCTCTCAGGAACGCGTGAGTCTCGGGCAGATTCTCGCAGGTGGTCCCTTCACGCTCGTACAGGTAAGGGACAGCGTCGAGCCTCAGCCCGTCCACGCCCATGTCGAGCCAGAAGTCGAGGACGTCGATGACCGCCTTGCGCACGGACGGGCTATCGAAGTTGAGGTCCGGCTGGTGCGAAAAGAAGCGGTGCCAGTAGTACGCCTTCGCTACGGGATCCCACGCCCAGTTGGACGTTTCAGTGTCCTTGAAGATAATGCGCGCGTCCGAGTACTTGTCGGGAGTATCGCTCCACACGTAGAAATTGCGCCAGCGGCTGCCGGGCGGAGCCAGGCGCGCGCGTTTGAACCAGGCGTGCTGGTCCGAGGTGTGGTTGATGACGAGCTCGGTGATGACCCTCAATCCGCGGCGATGCGCCTCGCGCAAAAACGACTGGAAATCGCGCAGCGTTCCGTACGCGGGATGGACATCGGTGTAATCGGAGATGTCGTAGCCGTCGTCGCGCCATGGCGAAGGGCAGAAGGGCAGCAGCCATAGCGCCGTGACGCCAAGTTCCTGTATGTAGTCGAGCTTCTTCTCGAGGCCGGCGAAGTCGCCGATGCCGTCGCCATTGGAGTCGTAGAAGGCTCGTACATGGACCTCGTAGATGATGGCGTCCTTGTACCAGAGCGGGTCTCTATCAAGGGGAACAGGTGTTCTGCGATTCCTCGGCATGTGAGAGGAAGCCAGCGCTCAATCAGCGCCTGCTATCAGTGTATCGGCCAGCCATCCGGCCCGCCAAAAGCCGGCGGTACGAACTCCGGCCGGCGTACAACGTTCATCGGACGCGCTACCTCAGATGTTTAGCTGCAAAGGCGAGGTACTGCTCCCAGTCGTAATCGGTGACGGCATGCCTGCCGGCGCGGATGTGATAGCCGATGGTCCCCATCACCGGTTGGTGGATGCCGGGCATCTCATCCGCTGGCAGACCATCTGTGCCGAGCAGGCGATAGACCGGGCTGGCAGCGAGCGCGCTCAGAAATTCACCGCGCGGGTCTGACCAGCGATCCTCTTCCGCGCTGGCCACATAGACCGGGCGCGGCGCGATGAGCGCGATCAGCATGTGCTGGTCCACCGGCAAATCGTCCTCGCGGTTGTTGTACTTCTTGAAGTTACCGCAGAACCAGTGCGGGAACGCCGTATTGATGCGGGCCACAGTTTCGCCGTAGCGCCGCCGCGCCAGCGCCGCGCCGCCCTCTCCCGACTCGTTCGAGATGACCATGGCGAAGCGCGTGTCCTGCGCTCCGGCCCAGAGCGCGGCTTTGCCGAGGCGCGAGTGTCCCATGACGGCGACGCGCCGGGCGTCGAGGTCCTGGTCGGTCTCGATGTAGTCGAGCGCGCGCATCAGGCCCCAGGCCCACGCGCCGATCGCGCCCCACTCGTCCGGGGCGGGCTTGGTCTGCCCGGGTTTGTAGAACAGCGGGTGGACGCCGTTCTGGAAGCCGTCATCGTAGTCGGGATCGAGATCCCCGTAGTAGGCGGTGACCAGCGCGAACCCGCGCTCCAGGATCTTCTCGACCTGCCACGCGCTGGCCTGGCTCCCGCGCGTCTTCTCCGGAACGACGGGCTCGCGTGGCGGGCGGGCCTTGATATCGAGCAGCCACTGGCGCGAGATGGCTATGCCGGGGTCGTCAGCAACCGTATGGTTGCCCGCGAAGTTGAGGCCGAGGAACGCTGGCACACGGCCCTTTGCGTTCGCGGGGATGTAGATAAGCAGGTCCATGCGCGGCCCGTCTTTCGCGCCCGTGAACAGGATGCTCATCTGTTTCCGTACAGCTTTGCCTCCGAGCGCCTTGCGAGCCACGGAGGCGACCTCGAACTTCATCGCCGCCGGGCGTCCGGCGGGCGTTCGGCCGTACACCTCGGACTCGAACAGCCGCAGGATCTCCGGGCGGCGGCGCTCCGTCCAATCCTTTGCGTCCTTGACTCCTGCGAGCGGATCCGGCAGCGTGTACGCTGGCACCTTCGATTCGTCGTAGTTGGCGTCGGCTGGCTGCTGCGCGACGCAGGCGGCTGCTGCGGCAAGAAGTGCAATGATGGCTCTCACGCCCACGATTATGCCCGAAGCGCCTGCGCCCCGCCTAGCGCATGTGAAACAGGCTGAGGCGCGGCAGATGGAGCTCTTCGAGGAGGCGCCGGTCGAGGAACTGGCGCTCAAGGACGGCAATCTGGTCCGCCGTCATCTTGGAACGGTACGGGCGGAGTTGCAGGTCGAACTCACGCCGTGCCTTGAGGAGGACCTCTTCGGGGGCGGCGGCTCGCGCGTACGCGATCAACTTGTCCTCGAGAGCCGTGAGCCGGCGCTCCAGATCCTCGAGGTCCTTGTAATGCTCTCCGGCGTTGGCAGCGAGGCTTTCGAGAGATGCCGCGATCTCGGGGAAACGGGCGACGGCCGCGGCGTTCGCGAGCAGATACGATC
>JBLNBX010000036.1:0-5408 GCA_050260275.1 bacterium | reverse complement strand
CAGGCTGTGCTTGATCACCCGCGCGTCGTATGTGTGCCCGTCGAAGGTCACGCGGTGCGTGCTCCAGCGCTCGAACACGCCGGGCGCTATCTCGCACTCGAACAGTACCAGCGGCGTTTCCGTGATCGCCTGCCGCTTGAGTTCGTGGAGCGTCGCCATCCTTACCCCTCTAGTGCCGCGCGCACTCGCAGCCTGCACGAGTGCGAATTCGGTCCGTGCGTTGTTATCTCGAGCTCGTCATTGGCGAACCGCGCCGCCTGGTACACGCCCGCGCGCGATGCCGTCCTCTTGTATCGCGATGCCGCCACTTGCGCGTCCACCTGCGCTCCGAACAGCTCGATCTCCGATCCGCCTGCGAGCCGCACGCCGAACGTGATCGCATCCCCGGCGGTCTCCAGCCGCGTCGAGTACTCGAAGCGTTGCCATGCCGTGTTCGCCGTCACAGTCCGCACTCGTTCCTCAGCTCCGGCCCGCGCTATCAATGCCAGCTCGGCCGCCGTGTCGCTTCTCGCCCAAATGCTGAAGCAGTACTGAAGCGAGCTCGGCGCTGCGATGGTCTGATGCATCTCTCCGGCCCCGCCCACGCGCGTCGCACTGGTCCCGCCGAGCGGGTCCAGGTACCCTCCGCCCAGCCATAGCCCCGAGTCCTTATTCCAAACGTCCGCCGTGAACTCATCGCTCCACGCCAGCAGGTTGTCCAGCGGGTCCAGGAACACGAATTCTCCCCGCCTGCCCTCGCACGCGGCGAACAGCGCCTCTATCGCGCCCATCTCGTCCGAAGTGAGACCCTCGAACGCGAGCGTCCATTCGGCGTATGCCGCGTCGGGGTCGGCGAGCTTCACCACGCTTCCGCCAGGCTGCTCCGTCAGAACGGTCCTGCGCACTATGCGCCGCCTCACCGGGAACTGTACGTTGGCGCCTGTATTGAGTTGGGGAAACCAGGGCATCGTCAATCCGCCGTGTTGTCGCGAAGCACAAGCACCGTCGCCACGCGCGTCTCGCCTGCCAGCTCCGTCAGGAGTTCATCGATCTCCAGGCTGCAGTCTTTGTGAACGGCGCCCGTCCAGGGGTCCTCGAACTCGAAGTGCCCCGCGCGTCCCTGCGCCGTGTTGAAGAACTGCACCAATTCGCCCATCTCCGTCTCATCGAGCAGGTCCAGCCGGATGATCCACCTCTTGGCCGGCTTCTTGCGCTTCCTGTACCGCTGCTCGCTTCCGTCGATGAACTCGATCACCTCGGTGTCGTACCGCGCCGCTCTCGTGGCGGGGTACTGCGCCAGTGCGCTCGTCTTCAGAACCGGAAATCGCATGTTCTCTGCCTTGTGATCCGCCGTGATCGCAGTTGTGCCTGCTGATAGCTGCCGTGGGCCGCCGGGCGCTCTATCCCATCTCCCCCATCACGTCGTTCAGGGAATGAGAGTTCAGCATCGCCTGGCGCACCGCCCGCGCTATGTCGTCCCGGTGGTCCAGAAACGACCGGCTGTCCATGGCCTGCACCTGCACCGTCACCTGCATTGGCTGCGTTCGTGGCGCGGCGATCGGTTCCGCCTCGCCCGCCGTCCGCCATATCACGCCTCGAGCCCCCGTTACCTCGCCTTCGTAGCTGATCGCGTTCGGCGCCGTGTACAACACCAGCGGTTCCGGCTCCTTCTCTCCGCCGCCCGAGAACAGCTTCACCAGCCCCGAGATTAACGGTGCGACACCGCCCGTCGCTATGCCCAACATCCACTTGCCGATGCCACCTGCGACGGATGTCGCGCCGGTCGCTCGCGCTACGGTGTTCTCCAGCAGCGCCTGCGTGTTCAGCGCCGTCGCCTCCGCCTGCTGAAGGCTGGTCGCCCTTAACTGCGCTATCTCCGCCCCCAACGAGCCCGTCGCATCGGCACCCGCCTGCCGGACCGCCACGGCCGACGCCGCATCGCTCAAGACCTCTCTCAGTGAGCGCGTAACCTCCGTTGCTCCCGCCGCGCTCAACAGCGCCCCGCTGTTACTTCTGGCCACTGTCACCCTCTCCCGTTCTTGCGGCTTCCGCGGCGAACTCGCGATCGAGCGTCAGCATCGCGTCCAGGTCACGCGCCGGCATATCCGGCTCGGCTCTCCTCGCGACGCGCCAGGCCGCGTATTGCTCCAGCCACGCCGCGCTCTCCGCTGTGATGTACGATCGCGGGCACTCCGTGATCCCGACGCGCCCCCACGCCCACACCACCCGTGGCTCGCCTTCCTGTGCGCGCAGGCCGCATCGACGCGAAGTCTCCAGCCCCAGCCGCCTGCATTCGTCGCATCTCCACCGGGCCGGCCCTCCGCTCGCGTGAAAGTGGAATGCGACTGTTAGTTTTTTCGCTCGTCCTCGCTGAGCCCGCACTCGGACTTGATCGCGCCTACTATCTCGCGCGCCAGCGCCTCCGGCCCGTGCTCAACCAGCGTGGCCGCGGTCGCCGGCTGGCCGTCTATGTTCAGCCCCTCGACCCGGACGAGTCCCCATTCCAGGTACACGCGGTCGATCTCGCCGGCCAGCACAGCCGCCTCGAGCTTCTCCCGCGCCTCGCCGCCGGCTTCGAGATACTCAACCCTCCGCGCCAGTTCCCAGATCCTGCGCGTCAGCTCCAGCCGCCGCCCGAACGACATCCGGACAATCGTGTATCTCACGCCCTCCGCGCTCGCCGCTTCTTTCGTGACTTCGCTCGTATAATCCATCGCGCCTATCCGAACGCCACCACCAGCTCGTCGTCGCCCGTGCCCTGCGCGCGCGCGTCCGAAAACCGCCACTGCAACCGCGTCTCGCTGTCATCGAACTCCGGCACTTCCGGCACCACGCTCTTCATGTACACTCCGAACAACTGGCCCGCCTGCTGCCCCAACTGAAACATCGCCGCGATCGGCGACGATTGGCGCGCCGCCTGGTACAGGCTCTTCGTCGCGGCGTCGTTCAGCTCGAACAGATCGAAATCCAGCGTCACCGTCCGCGGCCCCACCGCGATGCACTCCGGCGAATCTGAACCGAACTCAGCCGCGCGCACATCGATGTCGTTCTCGAGCGTCAGTTCCGCCGCCGTGATCGTGTGGAACTGGTCCGGCGTGTTGCCCAGCCAGGCCTGCCCCAGGTGCCCCGGGATTATCGTGTAGTCGAACCAGTCCAGCGGCGGCTCCGGCGGAAACGCCGAAAGCTCGCCCTGCCCCGCTACGAAGCTCGTGCTGTCGATGATGTCCTTCGCCAGACCGCTGAACTCGAACTCGTGGTAGTCTCCGTTGACCTTGATGCGGAGCCGCTCCATCGCCGCGCCATTGATGATCCGGTTGACAGCGCCTGCCGGGCTCCAGTAGTCGAAAATGCTCACGGTCGGGATGTCCCTCGCCGGCATGTACGTCACCGTCGGCCCTATAGGCGCGCCGGCTCCCGGCAGCATCGAAAACGGCGCATTCAGCTCCACCGTCGCCCCATCGACGATCGAGATCGCGAACCGCAGTTCGCCGCCGAACGTCACGGCCTGGCCTTCTTCGAGTCCGTGCTCTCGGTCAAACCTGAGCAGTTTCGCGTTCGTGTTTTCTCCAGCCACGCCGCCTTCGAAGATCAGCGGCGGGCGCCCCAGGCACGCCTGAAACAGCGCCCCGTATCCCGGCTCGGCATCCTGACGCGTCCACGCCGTCATATAGGTCGTCAGCCCAAACGTCGTTCTGCGCCTCAGGTTGGCTGGCGTGCCCACGTACGTGCGCGTGCCTGTCTTGTCCCGCCTTTTCGGCCTTTGGAGCACCTGCCGCGCCCTCAGCTTCACAGCCGGGAACCGGTTCGCGCTCTGTATTTCCGGCACCTGCCCGTACACCAGCTCGAGGCCGGCATAAAACCGTTCATCGTTGGACGAAATGTACCCGCAAGCCATGGTGGCCTCTCATGTGATCTCTTCCTGGTCTCAGACGCTGACGTCCAGGTCGAACGCAATCTTCGCCGTCTGCACGAAGTTCCGCCCGCCGCGTTTCACCGGCCCATACTCCACCTTGTATTCGCCGGCGTAGAACATCCCTCCGCCCCAGTCGCCGCGATGCGCGTCCAGTATTTCCGTGACCGCTGCCGTGTAGAGCTCGAGGTTACGCGATACGTGGTCCAGCCGGTCGTGCGTCACCCGCACCTCCGCCACCATCGACGCTTTGCCCGAGAACGTCCGGAATTTCTCCTTCAGAGTGTTGTTCAGCCCGGCGCAGTAAACGTACACGGCCGGGTAACTCACTCCGGCGGTCTTTTCCGCCAGCTCTGCCGCCACAAGGTGCGCCGACACCTGGCCGGCCTCTATCGGCGTTAGCGGGAACTGCTCGCGCGCTGCCACCGCGGCAACCGCGTACGGCAGGCCCGTTCCGCCGGTCAGCATCCCGTGCAGTGCCTTCACCGCCGAACTTGCTATCGTCGCCATCGCCCCTCTCCGCTCAGAATCTGAACACGCGCTTCAGCATCGTCTGCGGCGCCTGACCCGCGTCCGGCGGCCGTCCGTTTCTCAATCCCGTCGCCGGCACGGTCCACGTCGCGCCCGCGGCCACTGGCGTATCGGTCTGCAGCATGATCGAAGACGAGTCATATCCGGCGTACACGTTCCAGCCCTGCACGCCAGCCGGCACCGCTCCCGCGCGAACCGTCACCGTGCTCGCATCCGGAACGCTGATGACAGCCATCTCGCTCGGCGCGCCTTCCTCGCCGCTCGCACCCACCCACGTGATCCGCACGTAGTAAGTCGCTGCCGCCAGGTCCCCGCTGCCGGCGGTCAGCGCGGGGCGCTCCGCTTTCGGCACCGGATTCCACGTGATGCCCACCCCGAGCTGGAACAGCACGTCCGCCGCCCAGGCTGCCCGCCGTTCGTACTCCTTCCACTTCGGCTGGTAACGGTCGTTCATCTGGTTGTGGTAGGCGTCCCGGAACGTCAGCACCAGCGCGCGAAACGTCTCCCACGTCGCCAGCGGCTCGGTTACAACCACGTTTCGGAGCGACGCTCCACCGTGCTCCTCCAGAAACCTCTGCAGGTCGATCCCGGTCTCGCGATGCGCCACGTTTAACTTCACCGCGAGGTCGATGCCCTCGGTAGCCGCAACGTCGAGGATGGACGACTCGTACTCCTGCAGCGCCGCTATCGTCGCCGCCGGCCCATCAGTGAACAGGCTCATGTACCTCGCCTCCGCCCTTAGCTGCGCTTTCCGCTTCTGAGCGCGCGCAACTCCGATTCCGAAAGCACAGTTATGCGCATCCGCTCGGCCGCCGCCTTCTGTTCCGCGATGCGCTGCGCCTCACGCATCTCTTCCCGGAACGCCTCGGCTTCCTCCGGCGTCGCCAGGCGCGCCCTCCGCTCCACGATCAGCCGCGCCGCCACCGCTCGCGGCACCTCGCTTCGGATTCCCTCCTTGCCTCCGTCGGACGTCGCCAGGCTGACCACC
>JBLNBX010000035.1:0-50967 GCA_050260275.1 bacterium | reverse complement strand
GACTGTACGTACTTGGTCAAAAGCTGGTTGTTCATTGCTCACGCTCCGCCGGCACCGGTGATGCCGGCTCTTCATTACCTCTCGACGCCGTCCGCTCCAGCAGGTCGGGCCGCAGCCGCCGCGTCTTCTCCAGCGCAGCCCCGCGCCGCCATCTCCGAATCTGCTCGTGATGGCCGCTGAGGAGAACCTCGGGCACCTTCCAGCCGCGAAAATCCGCCGGCCGGGTGTACTGCGGACAATCCAACAAGCCCGCCTCGTGGAACGACTCGTTCCGCGCGGACTCCTCGTTGCCCAAAACACCGGGCAACAGGCGGGCCACCGCATCGATCACGACCGCCGCGGCAAGTTCGCCGCCGCTCAGCACGTAATCGCCAATCGAAATCTCTTCATCCGCGAGGTGCTCTGCCACCCGCTCATCGACGCCTTCATACCGCCCGCAGATCAGCAGCAGGCCGTCCAGTTCCGCGTATCGCTCCGCGGTGGCCTGGTCGAACAACCTGCCCTGCGCCGATAGCAGCGCCACCTTCTGCCGCGGCGTCCTCTCCGGCCAGATCGATTCGACGGCCTCGAAGATGGGCGCCGGTTTCAGCAGCATACCCTCGCCGCCCCCGAAGGGGCGATCATCAACGGTCCGATGCCGGTCCGACGTCCAGTTCCGCAAGTCGTGAACGCGGATGCCGAGCAGGCCGCCGGCGCGCGCGCGCGCCACAACACCGTGCTCGAACGGCCCCCGGAAGAACTCCGGGAAGATCGTCAGCACCTCGAACGTCACAAATCCTTCAAACCTTCCGGCAAATCCACCACGATGCGGCGGCGCGCCGGGTCTATCTCAACGCATATCGACCGAGCGAACGGCACCAGCAGCGGCTCGCCGCCCTCGCCGCGGCTCACCTCCAGCAGCGCCGGTCCGCCGTATTCCTGCAAATCCTCCACTACGCCGAGGCGCTCGCCGGTCGCGCGCTCTATCACCTCGCAGCCCACCAGGTCCGAGTGGAAATACTCGCCTTCGGGCGGGGCGGCGCGCTGCTCAAGCGGTATGCGCACCTCGTGGCGCTCCACCGTCTCTGCTTCGGAGATTGAATCGATGCCGCGGAACTTGAATATCAGCACTCCGCGGTGCTGCCACACCGACTCGACCTCGGCCGCGCGCGGTTCTCCGCCCGCAGCCGGAAACAACATCACTTCCCGGACCTCCTGGAACCGCTCCGGGCCGCCGCAAAACGACATGCCGGCCACCTCGCCGCGCCGGCCCCACGCCCGTGTGAGCACGGCAAGTGTGACCCATTCGCGGCCAGGTTCGACAGGCAATGCTCCCAGGAACGCCTACTCCAGTATCTCGAGCGTAAAACGGCGGTTAAGCTTCATCCCAGCCGCACCGAGAATGGTCCGGATGGAGCGCGCCGTTCGGCCCTGCTTTCCAATCACTTTCCCTAAATCACTTGGCGCTACCCGCAGTTCCAGAACGGTCACCTGTTCACCCTCAACTTCGCGCACGGCAACTTGGTCGGGGATGTCGACCAGAGCTTTCGCGATGTCTTCGACGAGTTCTTTCATCCCGGACATCCCAGCGCCTCCTCACACTAGCGTATCAGACCCGGGCGGGAGCCGCCCGTATCCGACAGAAAGAAGGGAGGTAACGGTGCGCGGCCGTCAGGCCGCAGGCTGAGCCTCCGGCGCAGGGTACGACTTCAGCAGCCGGGCCACTGTCGCCGAGGGCTGGGCCCCCTGCGAGATCCAGTGTTTGATGCGGTCGTACTTCAGATTCACCGCAGCCGGTTTCGCCACCGGGTTGTAATGCCCCACCACTTCCACGGCGCGGCTATCCCGCGCGCGTTCCTTCTCGATCACCACGAGGCGGTAGGTCGGCTTCTTCTTCGCGCCAAACCGTGCCAGTCGAATCATCAACATACGTATCTGCTCTTCGTCTCCGTGAATATCAACGCTGGAACTGCCCCATGATGTCGGGCAGCTTCATCTTGCCCATTTTCCTGCCGAGAAGCCCGCCGCTGAGGCCTTTCATCATCTTCCGCATCTGCGCGTACTGCTTCAGCAGTTGGTTGACTTCCTGCACCGTGGTGCCACTGCCTTTTGCGATACGGCGGCGGCGCGAGCCGTTGATCACCATGTGGTTTCTCCGCTCGTGCGGGGTCATCGAGTCGATGATCGCCACCACACGCGTGATCTCTTTCTCGTCAACCTTAACGTCCTTCAGATTCTTGAATGGCCCGATCTGCGGCATCATGCTCAGAATCGACTCCAGCGGGCCCAGCTTGCGGAGCTGCCGTATCTGGTCGCGGAAGTCCTCGAGCGTAAACTCGTTCTCGATGAGCTTTCGCTGCATCTCGACGGCTTTCTTCTGGTCGATCGCCTCCTCGACCTTCTCGATCATCGAGAGGACGTCGCCCATGCCGAGAATTCGCGAAACCACGCGGTCGGGATGAAACGGCTCGATGGCGTCGAACTTCTCGCCTGTGCCCACGAACTTCAGCGGCTGCCCGGTTACCGTGCGTATGGACAGCGCGGCGCCGCCGCGGGCGTCGCCATCCATCTTCGTGAGGATGACGCCTGTGATGCCGAGCCGCTTGTGAAACTCGTCGGCCGAGCGCACCGCGTCCTGGCCGGTCATGGCGTCGGCCACGAACAGGATCTCGACGGGCGAGAGCTGCGCCTTCAGCTCCTGCAGCTCCGTCATCAGCTCGTTGTCGATGTGCAGGCGGCCGGCCGTGTCCACCAGCAGGACGTCGCGTCCCGTGTTGGCGGCCTCGCGCCGCGCGTCGCGCGCGATCTGCGCGGGCGTGCCATCCCCGGTCCAGATGGGAAGCTTGAGCTCGCGCGCGATAACCGCGAGCTGCTCGCGGGCAGCGGGCCGGTAAACGTCCACCGACGTCATGTACGGGCTGTGCCCGTTCTTTGCCAGCCAGCGTGCGAGCTTGCCGGTGGTCGTAGTCTTGCCCGAGCCCTGCAAGCCTACGATGAAGATAACGCTGGGCGGATCGTTGGCGAAGCGCAGCTTGGAGGCGTGGCTGCCAAGCGTCTTCACCATCTCGTCGCGGACGATCTTGATAACCTGCTGCGTTGGCGAGAGGGCGGTCAGCACCTCTTCGCCCATCGCCTTCTGTTTGATGTTCTCGAGGAGCTGCTTCACCACCCGGAAATGAACGTCGGCTTCCAGCAGCGCGACACGGATCTCGCGTAGAGCGGTCTCCATGTTCGCGGCGGTCAGCTTGCCCTCGCCGCGCAGGTTCTTGAAAACGCGCTGAAGCTTCTCCGACAGATTCTCGAACATGTCCGGGGCCTAGAAAACGGTTTCCGGAGGGAAACGGCACACTACCAGCGATTGGCAGTTACTTCATTATAAACGATGGGCGACTGGAGAACCGCCCGCAAGACGCGGCGCGCTCCGAAAACGCCTCCCGCCCTAAGCGGCTGTAGCCGCGGGCCCTTTAGGGGCGGTCAGCGGGTGTCCGCCGGCCGGCGCCCGTTCAGGAATAAGTCCCCCCAAATCTGCAGGTTGAGCAGGATCCAGATGCGATCCGTGGCGTCTTCGACTCCGGCGCGCTGGCGGTCGAGCAGCGCCCGCACCTCTGCCAGGTCCAGGTACTCGGCGATGAGCCCATCCTTTGCCTCCAGGCGCGCCAGGAGCGGAGCGGCGGCGGCCGAACGCAGCCAGTGGCGGATCGGCGTCGGAAAGCCCATCTTCTTCCGGTAGATGATGTCCCGCGGCAGCAGGTCCTCGACGGCCCGTTTCAGGATGTACTTCCCCGTTGCCCCGCGCACCTTCAAATCGTCGGGCACGCGCCACGCAAACTCGGCGAAGTGATGATCGAGAAACGGCACGCGGCTCTCGATGGATGCCGCCATGCTCATCTGGTCCTGCTTCATGAGCAGCTCGACGAGGTAGGTCTTCTGGTCCGCGTACAGCATGCGCTGGAGCAGAGTGGAGCCGTTGCGCTCGGCCCAGTAGCGGTGAAACGACGCGTACGGATCGGCCTCGCGCGCGAGCAGCCGCTCCAGGTCCGCCGCCGGGAAACCGCAGTAGAAGTTGTCCAGGTACAGCGACTCGAGCGAGGCCTCGCGGCCGAAAAACGTGTGCTCCGCCTTGCGCCTCACGTCGGCCGACAGCAGCCGTGAGCTTCGAATAGCCCGGCGCACGGCGTCGCGAACGAATCCTGGCAGCACCCCATAGCGCGCGGCCCACCGGTGGTTGATCATGTACGCGCGATAGCGCGCATAGCCGCCGAACAGCTCGTCGCTGCCTTCGCCGGTCAGGACCACCTTCACGCGCTCTGAGGCCAGCTTCGCCACGAAATAGAGCGACACGCTCGAAGGCCAGGTAATCGGTTCATCTTCGTGCCAGACCAGCTTCGGCAGCGCGTCGAAGAACTGATCCATCGAAACGACCACTTCGTGATGGTCCGTGCCGATGGTATTCGCCACCTGCCGCGCGTATGAGAGCTCGCTGAACTGCTCCTCGCCGTAACCGACCGAGAATGTCTCCACCGGCCCGGGCGCGAGCTTCTTGATGAGAGCGGCTATCGCGCTTGAGTCCACGCCGCCGCTTAAAAACATGCCAAGCGGGACGTCGCTCATGAGCCGCGTTCTGACGGCTTCCTCAAGGCGCTCGCGGCACTCGGCCACCCACTCGCGCTCCGCGCGGCGCTCCACTTTGCCGGGTATGGGAATTTCCCAGTAGCGGCGAATCTCGGGCGCGGCGTCCGGCCCAGCCAGCCGCAGCTTCAGCGTGTGCCCAGGCATCAGCTTTCGGATGCCTTTGAAGAGTGTGCGGTCTGAGCTGCCGTAGCCGAACGCCAGGTACTCCGCCAGAACGCTTTCCTCGAGCCGCGCCGAAATTGCCGGGTGTTCGAGCAGGGCTTTGATTTCCGAGGCGAAAGCGAACAGCCGGCCGTCCCAGAAGTAGTAGAACGGTTTCTTTCCGAAGCGGTCGCGCGCGCAGAAGAGTTCGCGGCGGGTGCGGTCCCAGAGCGCGAAGGAGAACATGCCGCGGAAGCGCGCGACGCACTCCTCGCCGTACTGCTCGTAGGCGTGGAGAATGGCCTCCGTGTCGCAATGCGTCCGGTAGCGGTGGCCGGCGCGTTCGAGCGCGGGGCGCAGGTCGGCGTGATTGAATATCTCGCCGTTATAGGTGACCCAGGCGGTCTCATCCTCGTTAGCCATGGGCTGCTGCCCGGCTGCGAGGTCGATGATGCTGAGGCGCCGGTGGCCAAGCCACGCTGTGCCGTCGGACCACGTTCCTGCGCCGTCGGGCCCGCGGTGCTCGATCACTCGGCACATGCGCTCCAGCACCGCCGCCGGCTCAGGTCCGGGCTCGAGCGTCACAAATCCGGCGATTCCACACATGCGCTGTCTTCAGTGTCGCAATTGCGGAGCCGGAATGAATGCGTCCCGCACCGGGTTTGTAGAGAGCGCCGCTGCACCGCGATTGGACATCGCGTTTCCAACCGGCACATGCGGCGCTCGAGAAATACTGCGGCTACTTGCCCAGTCCTACGCGGCAGACGTGCTGCTCGAGGACAACCTTTTCCTGGTCCAGGTAGGCGCGGTTGCGGCGGGTCAGCTCGTCGAAATCCACCTTGTGCGCGTCGAACTCGGGCCCGTCCACGCAGGCGAACTTCACTTCGGAGCCTACTGTCACGCGGCAGCCACCGCACATGCCCGTTCCGTCCACCATGATCGGGTTCAGGCTCGCGAACGTCGGGACACCCCACTCGCGCGTCAACTCCGCGGCGAAGCGCATCATCGGAATCGGGCCGATCACGTGCACCGTGCCCACTTTCGCGTCAGGATTCAGCTCCTTCCAGTGCCGCATCAACTGCACGACATTGCCGTGGAAGTGCCCGGAGCCGTCGTCGGTGGCCCACATCACCTCGTCGCAGGCCTCGCGGAGGTCCTGATCGAGGATGATGTGCGCCGTGGAGCGCGCGCCGCACAGCGCCGTCACCTTGTTTCCGGCAGCGCGGAACGCGCGGGCCACCGGGAGCACCTCCGCCACGCCGACTCCGCCCGCGACGCAGATGACGTGCCCAACGTTCTCTATCGTGGCCGGCTGTCCGAGCGGGCCCAGCAGGTCCGCGATGCGTTCGCCGGGTTCGAGCGCGATCGTCTGGCGCGAAGTCTTGCCCAGCGCCTGAACGACAATCTGGATGGTGCCGCGTTCCGCATCGCCCGCCACGAGCGTGAGCGGGATGCGCTCGCTCTCGGGCGTCGGCCGCAGGATGATGAACTGTCCCGCCTTCCAGTGCCGCGCGATCTCCGGCGCCTCTACCTCGAGACGCGCGATCTCGGGCGTGAGCAGCCTCTTGCCGACAACCAGATTGCCGGCCGGCTTGGGCTGGCCATTCACGTCTGCTTTCGCCGCTGTTCCGGAGAGCGCCGCGTCGATTGCTGCAGCCGCCGCCCGCCCGTCGCGCATCGCGAGAATGACCGTGGCGCCACCGCGCGTGACATCCCCGCCCGCGAAGACGTTCGGCATGCTGGTGCGGCCGTCCTGGTCGATAACGATCTTGCCGCGCTTGGTAATAAGCTGCGGCGTCGCGCGCTGAACGGTGGGGTTCGGACTCTGGCCGATGGCCATGACCACCGTATCCACCTCAACACGGTACTCCGAGCCCGGAATCGGCACAGGCGCGGGCCGCCCGGAGGAGTCCGGCTCGCCGAGCTGCATGCGGATGCACTCCATCTCGCGCAGCACGCCTTTTTCGTCGCCGAACAGGCGCACCGGCACGGCCAGGAACTCCATCTTCACGCCCTCTTCCTCGGCGTGCGCAATCTCTTCGAGCCGCGCGCGAAGCTCGGCGCGCCCGCGGCGAAACATGATGATGACCTCGCTCCCCAAACGCTTGGCCCAGCGTGCGGCGTCCATGGCGGAGTTTCCGCCGCCCACGACCACGGTGCGCTTCCCCACCCGCACCGGAGTGTCGGAGGACGGGAACTCGTAGGCCCGCATCAGGTTGATGCGCGTGAGGAACTCGTTGGCGGTGTAGACGCCGATGAGGTTCTCGCCGGGAATTCCCATCAGGTGCGGCAGGCCCGCTCCCGTGCCGAGGAACACGGCGGAGTAGCCTTCCGCAAACAGCTCGTCCACAGTCTGGGTCCGGCCGACGATGAAGTTGGTCCGGAATTCGACACCGAGCGCGCGAAGCCGGTCGATCTCCTCGTTGATGATCTCGCGGGGAAGCCGGAACGGCGGGATGCCGTAGGCCAACACGCCGCCCAGTTGGTGCAGCGCCTCGAATACCGTTACCTTGTAGCCCTTGCGGACCAGATCGAAGGCGGCAATCAGCGATGCCGGGCCGCTGCCCACGAGCGCGACCTTCAGCCCGTTCGGCGGCGGAAGCTCCGGCAGCCGCGCGTCCTTCGCACCCGAGGCGCGCTGGTGGTCCGCCAGGAACCGTTCGATAGAGCCGATGGCCACAGGCTCGAGCTTCGTCTTCGGGCTCCCCAGCAGGCATTCCTTCTCGCAGAAAAGCTCGTGCTGGCAGACGCGCCCGCAGATGCCCGGAAATGGCGTGTACTCACTGATCTTGTCGAACGCCGCGTCGAATTCGCCCTCCGCAACAAGCCCGATAACGGTCTTCATATCGATGTGCAGCGGGCAGGCGTCCACGCACTTCGGATCCTTGCAGTTCAGGCAACGCAGCGCTTCCGCAAGCGCCTGCTCGGCGTCGAAACCGAGCGCGACCTCCTGGCAGGTTGTCGCCCGCACCTCGGGACTCAGCACCGGCACTTGCTGGCGCGGCGCTTTCGGGTTGCGCTTCACTCGCGGCTTGGTCGTTGGAGACTTGTCTGGTGTGTTGGCCATCGGAAAGCTTTGGGGGACTCCGGATTCCCTAATTTATTATGTCAGAGGACAGTTGCCGAACCCGGTTAAGGGTTCTAAACATTCGTTACGATGGCTTCGGCGGCTGCCTTGCCCATCCGTATGCAATCCGGGATGCCGATTCCCGTGTAGGCGTTACCGGCGAGGTGCAGGCCGGGCAGGCGCGCAACGTGCGCGTCCACGCGAGCGATCCGGGCGGCGTGCCCCACCGTGTACTGCGCCATCGAGCGCGGCCAGCGCGCAACGCGCGCGAAGAGCGGCTCGGCCGTGACGCCCATGATATGGCGCAGGTCGTCACGCATGGCGCGGACTATCGCCTCGTCCGATTCCTCCAGCGGCACGCCGTCTTCGCCGCCCGCGAAGCAGCGCAGCACAGCCAGGTGGTCCGGCACGCGATATGAGAACTTGTTCGCCACCCACGTGCACGCCATCATGGTGCGCCGTTCGCGCTTCGGGACCAGGAATCCGAAGCCCTTCAGCGGATGCCCTAGCGTGCGCTTCTCGTACCCGATCGAAACGGTTATTGAGGACGAGTACTGCACGCCCGCAAGCAGGCGGGCCAACTCGCCGTCGAGCGTCTCGAGCAGCTCGCCCGCCTCATATGCCTGGCAGGCGAGCACGACGTGTTCCGCATCGATCCACTCGCTCCCGACGCGCACCCGGTAGGCGCTGCCGGAGCGTTCGACCGTCTCGGCCACGCCATGAACGACACTTGGCTTCGCGCGCTCTTCCAGCACACTGACGAGCTGCCCGAGTCCGCCCTTGAGCGTCTGGAACAGCGGCACACCTCGCGCCTGCTTCGCGGCCTTGCGCCGCGAGCGCAGAACGCCACGCGTCAGACTTCCGTACTTCGCTTCCAGCTCTACGAAGCGCGGCAGGACGCTGGCGACGCTCAGCCTCTTGGGGTCGCCGCCGTAGATGCCGGCAAGCAGCGGCTCGGCCAGGTACTCTACAGCCTCGCGCCCGTAGTGATCGGCCACGAAGTCCGCCACGGAACGGTCCTCCGCCTGCGGAGCGGGCCTGCGAAACCACTCCAGCCCCATGCGGATCTTCGTTGGCCAGCTCAGGAGCCGCGTTGCCACCAGCGGGGCAATCTTCGTCGGGATCATGAGCATGAGGCCGTCCGGCAGGGGGACCAGACGCCCGCTCTTCAGCACGTAAGTGACGCGCAGATGATCGTTCGACCCGATCACGTCGCCGCCGAGCCCCACCTCGCGAATGAGCGCCAGCGCCGCCGGCTTCTGAGTGATGAAACTGTCGGGCCCGGTCTCGAGAACACACCCTTCGACGTGTTCGGTCTCTATCACGCCGCCGAGCCGCGGCCGGCGCTCGACTATGGTGGGCTCAACGCCCGCCTTCCGCAGGTAGTACGCCGCCGAAAGCCCCGAGATGCCGCCGCCGACGATGACTACGCGCCGCACAGCGCCTCCTCTGCTATCGCCGCCAGCGCGGCGATAAACGTGGGGTAAGCGTTCAGCGATTCCGGCCGCCGCAGCTCGATGCCGCGCTCGCGCGCGTAGCCGCGGAACGCGATATCGATGTCGTACAGGATCTCCAGGTGGTCACACACGAATCCGACCGGTTGCAGTGCGACGTCGCGCACGCCTTCGGCGGCATAGCCGTCCAGCACGTCTTCGACCGCCGGGCCGAGCCATGCCTCGTTCGTGAAGCTCTGGCTCTGATACGCAAAGTCCATGCGCGGAAGGCCGCAACGCGCCGCAACCAGGCTTGCGGTCGCGCGCGTTTCGTGGACGTAGGGATCGTTAGCGTCGAGCGCGCGTTCGGGCAGGCTGTGTGCAGTGAACAGGACGCGCTCTGCCGGCAGCACCTGCGCGAGCCGCTCAGCCAACGCCTCTATGAAGAGCGGGTGATCGAAGAAGCTTCTCGTCCAGACCAGTTCCCCGGAGAAACCAGCTTCGCGGCACGCCTCTTCGGCGCGGCGCACGTAGAGCCCCGTGCTGGCCTTCGAACGGTGCGGCGCGAGCGGGAGGGCAACTGCGCGCTCGATGCCGTCCGCCTTCATACGCTTGACCGCCTCAATTACCGGCGGCCGCCAGTTGCGCATCCCGGTGTAAACGGGAATCCCGAGCCGCGCTTGGAGCGCCTCGGCCTGCTCACGCGTCCGCGCGTTCAGGGGCGAACTGCCGCCCATGGCCGCGTAACGGCGCTTGACTTCTTCAACGATTTCGGGCGCGGTTGAACGGCCGCCGCGAACAAGGGTGAGGTACTCGGGGATGTCCTCGATGCGCTCGGGCGCGCCGTGCGCCAGAAGGAGTACCGCCTGCTTCATCGAACGCTGCGCTGCCGGAGCTCAAGGGGGGCGCGTCGCGCCCGCCGCGATCGAATGCCGGCCAAAACGCGGCCGTCCGCGCGGCGAGCGCTCACGGCTTGAACTCCCTCACGAACTGCACGGCGGCCTTGACGTTCTCTACAGGCGTCTCGGGCAGGATGCCGTGGCCGAGGTTGAAGATATGGCCCGGCCGCGTGCCGGTGCGTTTGAGCAGCTCGTGCACGCGCATGCGCAATTCCGGCAGTGGCGCGAGCAGCGCCGCCGGATCGAGGTTGCCCTGAATGGCCGAGCGGTAGCTGATGTCCATCCAGGCCTGGTCGATGTTCACGCGCCAGTCCACTGCGAGCACGTCGCCGCCGGCCGCGTGCAGCTCTTTGTAGAAGCCGCCGGCGCCGGTACCGAAATGGATGACGGGCACGCCGGTGGAGCGGATGCGCTCTATCAGCGCCCGCGAGTACGGCGCGCAGTAGCGGACGTAGTCGCTCGGGCTCAGCGCGCCCACCCAGCTATCGAACACCTGGATCGCGCGCGCGCCCGCCGCCACCTGGAGAATGGCGTAAGGCCCGAGCACATCGACGAGCTTGCCCATGAGGCGCCGCCAGAGCGTCTCGTTCGAGTACATCATCTGCTTCGTGCGCAGGAAGGTGCGTGATGCCCCGCCTTCGATGACGTAGCTCGCCAGCGTGAACGGCGCTCCCACAAATCCGATCACCGGCACCTTTCCGGCCAGCGCCCGCGCAACCATTCCGATGGCCTCGCCCACGTAGCCCAGGTCGTCCGTATTGGAGATCGACAGGGTATCGATGTCCTCCGTGGTGCGGACGGGATTCTCGATCACCGGCCCCTCGCCGGCGATGAAACGCAGCTTGAGGCCCATCGGCTCGACAGGCAACAACAGGTCCGCGAAGATGATCGCGGCGTCCACGTCGAGTATTTCGACTGGCTGGAGCGTGACCGTCGCCGCAAGGTCGGCGCGTTTACATATCTCCAGGATGCTGTGCCGCGCGCGAATATCGCGGTACTGCTTCATATATCTGCCGGCCTGGCGCATGAACCAAACCGGCCGCACATCCGTAGGACGCCGCCGGCAGGCATCAAGGAACCGGCTGTTCATTGGAGCCATTCGCATCGCAGTTCCGCTCGGTCCTCGCATACAAAAACGCGAAAATTATTGGGCTTGTGACTGGCCGCCCACTGGCGGCCGAGGATGAAAAACGGCTTGGTCCAGGCCTCGCTATCCAGCGTCGAGGGCGCCACTACCGACACCGAGAGCATCCCCTGAGCGGGGTATCCCGTGCGCGGGTCCATCACGTGGCTGTAGATCTTCCCGTCTGCCTCGAAGAACTTCTCGTAGCTCCCGGAAGTTGACATCGACTCATCCTTGAGCTGAAGGTCTGCCACGGTTGCCCCCGGACGCTTCGGATCGCGGATCTTGACGGGCCATCCGTCATTGCCGCCGTTGGGCGACCCAAGCGCGTATATGCTGCTGCCGCCGGACGTGACCAGCGCCGACGTGATGCCGTTGTCCTTCAGAACCTCAATGACCCGGTCGACGGCATAGCCCTTGCCGATCCCGCCGGGGTCGAGTTCCATGCCCGGCTGCGAAAACCTCACTGTGCGATCGGAGGGGTTCAAAACGATCTTCTGATACCCGACTTTCTCAAGAGCCTCACGAACCTGGGCGTCCGCGGGCACACGTCCGCTGCCGCGGTAGAAACCCCACACCTTCATCAGCGGCCCGACGCTGATGTCGAACGCGCCTTCGCTCCTCCGGCTGACATCCATGCACTTTTCAAGCAATTTGAACAGCTCCGCCGAAACCCTCACGGGCTGTTCGCCGGCCAGCCGGTTCACCTTGCTCAACTCGCTATCCGGCCGGTAGTTGGACAGCATGCGATCCAGCCGGTACAACTCGTCGGCGGCGGCCTCAACGGCCGATAGCATCCGCTCGCGGTCGTACCCATAGAGCGTCACGCCGTAGGTGGTACCCATGGCGTCGATGCTCTGCTCCAGCCGCAACAACTCGCCGGGCGCCTGCGGCTGCGCGGCCACGGACGGAAGAGCCGCCGCGAGCACCGCCAACACACATAAACGTAACATGCGCAGTGAGATAAAAGAAGTCACTTTTCCGGGGGGTGCGCCTTTTTTTCGCGATTCTTTCTGACGCGTTCGAGCAACTGCTCCACGCGGGCAGCCGGGCTTGAGGGATCCTCGGTCTCAAAGTGGAGCTCGGGAACGCGGTACAGGCGAAGGCGGGACGAAAGCTCGCGCCTGAGGTAGTTGCGCGCGTGCTCGAGGGCCTCGACCGATTCGCGCCCGCCGGACACGCTAACGTGCGCACGCTTGAGGTCCGGCGTGACGTGCACGCCGGTAACGGTCACCTCGCGCAGGCGCTCGTCCGCAAGCTCGTACTCAATCATCTCCGCGAGTTCCTCGCGGAGCGCTCCGGCGATGCGCTCTACCCTGTGTGGGTCCATATGGCACTACTCACTCAACCATTCCACGCTGGCCGATACAAGTCCCGGCCCGAGCAGGCTGGCGGCTTCGCGCTCCACCGACTGCAGGACCTGCGCGGCGTGCATGTGGTCGTTCGAAACTGTCACGGCGGCTACCGCGGCGCGCTGCCAGAGGTCCTGATAGTCGATCTCCGCCACGGCGACGTTGAACTTGTGCCGCAGCCGCTCCTTCAGGCTCTGGACGACGTGCCGCTTTTCCTTCAGAGAGTGCGATTCCTCAATTCGCACCTCCAAAGTGATGACGCCTATGGTGGCCATGCTGTTTCGCGGGTGATCCAGCCGCCCTAAGCGGGCACTTCGGCCGCAACCCGCTCCTGCACGAACGCCTCGATCACGTCGTTCGGCTTGATATCGTTGAAGTTCTCGATGCCGATGCCGCACTCCAGGCCGCTGCGCACCTCGCTCGCGTCGTTCTTGAACCGTTTGAGCGAGGCGATCTTGCCGGTGTACACCACGACGTTGTCGCGCAACACGCGGACCTGGCTGTCGCGGGTGATCGCGCCGTCCACCACCAGGCAGCCGGCGATCGTGCCGACCTTCGAGATGTGGAAGGTCTCGCGGACCTCGGCGCGGCCCTTGTAGGCCTCCTTGACGACGGGCTCGAGCATGCCGGCCATGGCACGCTTGATCTCGTCCGTCAGGTCGTAGATGATCGTGTGCAGCCGGATATCGACCTTCTCCTGCTCGGCCAGCACGGTAGCGTTGCGGTCCGGGCGCACATTGAACCCGATGATGACCGCGTTCGATGCGGACGCCAGCAGCACGTCGGTTTCCGTTATCGCGCCAACGCCGGCGTGGATCACCCGGATGCGCACCTTCTCGTTCGACAGCTTTTGCAGGGTCTCTGCAAGCACCTCGGCGCTGCCGCCCACGTCCGCCTTGAGGATGAGGGGCAGTTCCTTGGTTTCGCCCTCACCAACCTGCTGCGACAGCCGGTCGAGCGAGAGCCTCGCAGTCTTCGCCATGGCCTGCTCGCGCATCTTCGACTCGCGGTAGACGACGATCTGCTTGGCCTTGGCCGTATCGGTCACCACCTGAAGCGTCTCGCCCACCTCCGGCAGCGCCTCGAGTCCGAGGACCTCCGCCGGCTGTGCCGGCCCCGCGGACTTGATCTGGTTGCCGCGCGAATCGAACATCGCGCGCACCTTGCCGTACACGGGTCCACAGATGAAGAAATCGCCGACATTCAGAGTGCCGTTGCGAACGATCACCGTGGCGACGGGGCCGCGGCCCTTGTCCAACCGCGCTTCGAGCACCGTGGCAACCGCGGTCCGCGCGGGGTTGGCTTTGAGTTCCTGCATGTCGGCCACGAGCAGGATCATGTCCAGCAGGCGATCCAGGTTTTGCTTGGTGCGGGCCGAAACCGGCACCATCACCGTGTCGCCGCCCCAGTCGTCGGGGACCAGGCCGCGATCGGAGAGCTGCTGCATGACGCGCTCCGGCTGAGCGTCGGGACGGTCTATCTTGTTGATGGCGACGATGATCGGGACGCCGGCCGCCTTCGAGTGGTCGATGGCCTCGAGCGTCTGGGGCATGACCCCGTCGTCGGCCGCGACAACCAGAACCACAATGTCGGTCACCTTGGCTCCGCGCGCCCTCATGCGCGTGAACGCCTCGTGGCCCGGCGTGTCGATAAAGGTGATCTGCCTGTCGTTCTTCTCTACCTGGTAAGCGCCGATGTGCTGCGTGATGCCGCCGGCTTCGCCCTCGGCCACGTTCGTCTGGCGGATGGCGTCGAGCAGCGACGTCTTGCCGTGGTCGACGTGACCCATGATAGTGACGATGGGCGGCCTTGCAACGGGGCCCCACTCGTCATCCTCGCGCTCGATGGCTTCAAGTTCCTCCCGCTGCGCAGCCTCCTGCTCGAAGCTGACGGTGGAAGTGATTGCCCCGAACTCGCGCGCCACCGTTTCGGCCAGCTTGACGTCGAGCGTCTGGTTAATCGTGGCGAACGTCTTCATATCCACGAGCTTGCGGATAACGAGGCTCGCCTTGATGCCGAGTTTTTCGGAGAGTTCCTTGACCGTGATGCCCTCGGCGATGGTGATCTGCTTGCCCTGCGCGAGTTTGGCTTCCTCTTCGCGGCGGCGAACCGGCCTGAGGAGCTTGCCTTCGCGCTCGGCTTCGCGGTCGATCTGCGCGCGGCGGTCCTTCTGGCCCCTGCGGGTATCGGTGGTCGGGACGACTGCCGCTTCGGGACGCAGCGGGGTTGTCGGGTGCATCCCGCGGCCTCTCCCGGCAGGGCCGCCGGGCGCTCCTGGACCGCCCGGACGAGGCCGGAGCGGCTGGCCGGGGCGAATCGGGCCACGATAGATCGGCTGCCCTGGAACAGGCGGCGTCGCGGGACGCGCTGGACGCGGTGTGGGCTGCCCAGGCATGGCGCGCGTCTGCGACAGACGGGCTACAAGGTCGGGCCGCGGAGGCACCACCGGGCGCGCGGCGGGCTGCCCCGCAAGCGGGGCACGGCCGGCTATGACGGCGTCAGGCGGCATCGGACCGTGTATCGGTTGCTTTGCGGCCGGCGGCGGGGGAGTCCGCACCGTCGCGGGGCGCTGCCGCGGAGGCTCCGGCACGCGTGGAGCGCGAGGCGCTTCCGGGGGAGGCAGCGGCGCGCGCGGTCCCGAGATAATCTGTCCCGGACGCGGGCCCGTTGGTGCAGGACGAGCCGGAATCGATGGGCGCGTCGAAGGAAGCACCTGTGCCGCGGGCGGCTGTTGAGCCGGAGGCGGAGCAGTCCGCGGGGGAGCTACTGGGGGAGCTACGGGCGGAGCGGGTGGAGTCGCCGGGCCGCGAGCCGCAATCGGGGGGCGCACGGCGTGCGGCGGCGCGGATGGCGGAGGCACGGCCGGCAGCGGCGCCTGTTGCGGCGGCGCGGGGGCCTCGCGCGGTCCCCTGCTCAGCAGCGGCGGCCGGATAGCGGGGCGTTTGACAGCGGGTTCTTCGAAAACCACCGGCTCCTGCGCGGGTTCGGCCGGGGCGGGCCGCTCTTGTTCGACTTCGACAACCGGAGCCTCAACCACAGGCGTCACTTCGGGCTCCTTCGCAGCCTTTTCAGGAGTCTCCTCGGGACGCGCCTCCGCCGGGCCGGCCTCCGGTTCCACGAAAACGCCGAACCGCTGCCGGATCTGGTTGGCAACGTCCTCGTCGATCGAGCTGGAGTGCGTCTTCTTTTCGGTGACGCCGTACTCGGGCAGGAGCGCAAGGATCACGCTATTCGGCTGTTCACATTCGCGCGCCAGCTCGTTTACTCGAATTTTCCTCATAAAGTCAACTGCTGTGAACTACACCCGCCGGACACAAAACTTGCCAACTGCCTGAAAAAGCCGCACAGCCGGTGCGTATGTTCAACTCCCGCTGCTGTTGTCCGAGTCTCTTATCGTATCAGACTCAACAACATCGCTTCCCGAATTCATGATCGCGGCAGGGTCTGTCTCCCCGGACACATCAGCCGCCGCGGATGCGGCATCGGCCGGCTGCTGCGCCTCTTCTTCCGGCGCGCTCTCAGGCGCGCCGCTTTCCTCCTGCACGTCCTCCACGGAAAAGGCAGACTCCGTGTAACGGGCCGCGCCCGCATCCACCGTAGTCGCGAAATCCGTTTCGGCCGGCTCCTCGAACTGCGCGTAATACGCGTTCACAGCCACCTGGATTGCGGCAACCGTCTCCGGCCCGATACCCTCGATGGCTTCCAACTCCTCGGGCGTCATCCCGCCGAGCTTCTCGACCGTGCCGATGCCGACCTCGATCAGCCGCTCCACAACCTTGTCCGCCAGCCCGTGGTCGATCAGCACCGAAACCGGCGCTCCGGAAACCACCAGCGCCGCCATCTGAGACTCCACTTCCTGGCGCTTTTCCTCTTCGCTCTTGATATCGATGCGCCACCCGAGCAGCTTCGCGGCCAGCCGGACGTTCTGTCCCTTCTTCCCGATCGCGAGCGACAGTTGCGTGTCGTCCACGATCACTTCCATGTGCTTCTCCTGGGCGTCCAGGATAGTCACGCTGCTTATCTTGGCGGGGCTGAGCGCGTGAGTGGCGAACACCACGGGGTCATCGGAATACTCGATGATGTCGATCTTCTCGCCGCGCAGTTCGCGGATGATCGACTGAACGCGCATGCCCTTCATGCCTACGCACGCGCCGACGCTGTCGACGTCCCGGTCACGGCTGTAGACGGCAATTTTGGTCCTCTCGCCAGCTTCGCGCGCGCAACCCTGAATGGTGACTGTACCGTCGTAGATCTCAGGCACTTCCTGCTCGAACAGGCGCATTACCAGCTCCGGCGCGGCCCTCGAAACCACCACGCCCGGGGTCTTCCCGGTCTTATCGACGCTCTTGATCACGCACCGGATGCGGTCGCCCACGCTGAAGCTCTCCAGTCGGGATTGCTCCTTCTTGGGCAGCCTCGCCTCGGTCTTTCCGATATCCACCACCAGATCCAGCCCCTCGACGCGCTTAACTGTGCAGGTGATCAGTTCGCCAATGCGGCCCACGTACTCCTGGAACACGGTCTCGCGCTCGGCCTCGCGGACTTTCTGGAGGATCACCTGTTTGGCGGTCTGGGCGGAGATCCGCCCCAGCGTACCGGTCGGCTTGGCAATGCGCACCTCGGAGCCGATCTCGGCCGAGGCGTCCAACTTCCTCGCCTCTTCGAGTGTGAGCTGGTTGACAGGGTCCTCGACCGTCTCAACCACCTGCTTAACGGCGTAGATCTGAATCCCGCCGGTTTTCTGGTCCAGGTCGGCCACGAGGTTCTCTTCCGTGCGGTAGTGCTTTCGCGCAGCCACCAGCATGGCGTCCTTAACCGCGTCAATGACGATCTGCGGATCGATGCCCTTTTCCTTACTCAGAATCTCGATGGATTGGTAGATCGTTGCCAAGATGACCCTCTATATTGGCTATGTCTGGGATTACCAGTCGACCTTCAGGTGCGCTCTGGCCACCTGATTGAATGAGAAGCGCACGGCCTGCCCGGCCGCGTCGAGCGCGATCGTCTCGCCGGAGACCCCGCCCAGGATGCCTACCCACTCCCGCCTGCCTTCGACGGGCTCGCGCAGCACCACGCGGGCCTTCCGGCCCTGAAACCGTTCAAAATCCCGCAATTTCAATAGCTTGCGCTCAAGCCCGGGCGAACTGACCTCAAGCTGGTAGCTTCCACCCGGGATCACATCCTCGACGTCGAGGATTGTGCCGACCTGCTGGGATACCAGCTCGCAGTCTGCATGCGAGACGCCCTGCGGCTTGTCGATGGTGATACGGAGAAGGCGCCGGTTTCCTCCACCGGCGAATGTGACGTCTACGATTTCGATCCCCTCCGGCCGGGCGACACGTTCGGCGATCTCTGTGACCTTTGCCACCACCGCGTCCTTCATGTCTGTTGGAAAAACCCCGGCGCGCAACAAAAAAGTGGGCTTCCGCCCACTCATTTGGACTGACACCTGACCTTGATTATAGCACCGCCTCCCCCGCGCGTCGCCTTGAGTCCGCCGGTGGCGCGCTCGCCCGTGCGGAACCAGGCGGGCACGTCCTGAACGGGCTGCCCGGACGACCGGCCAGGCCCAGCACCCGTCCCGCTCGGCTATGCTGTAAGTTTCGGAAGGAGAGAACTATACCTATGTCTGAGTACGTCTCCCGCCGCACTTTTGTCAAAGGGGCTGCAATCGCCGCCGCGCCGGCCGTCCTGCCCGCGCTGGGCGCGAACGGCAAGGTGAACGTCGCCTTCATCGGGACCGGCAGCCGCGGGTACTATCTTTTGGAGCGCCTCTACGCCGGCGTCCCGCAGGCCGATTTCGTGGTCACCGCTGTCTGTGACATCTTCACCGGCGCCCTCGAGAACGGCAAGAAGCGGGTGATCGACATGGGCAAGAACACGCCCAAGACCTTCGCGGACTACCGCGAGATCCTCCGCGATCCCTCCATCGATGCAGTGTTCATCTGCACGCCCGAGCACCTTCACCACCGCATGGCGCTCGACGCCCTGGCTGCGAAAAAGCACATCTACCTCGAAAAGCCAATCGCGCACACCATCGAAGAGGGCTGGGACATCGTCAAGGCAGCCGAGAAGTCGGACAAGGTGGTTCAGGTGGGAACCCAGAACCGCAGCAACCAGCTCTACAAGAAAGCCAAGGAGATGGTGGAGGCGGGCATGATCGGCGAGTGCCACTACGTGCGCGCCTTCTGGTACCGCAACGGCTTCGATCACGAGCCCGCCTGGCGCTACCCCGTCCAGGAAGGCCTCAGCCCGGAGACTACCGATTGGCAGAAGTTCCTCGGCCCGGCGCCGAAGCGGCCTTTCGACCCCCGCCGGTACCGCCAGTGGAGGCTCTACTGGGACTACTCGGGCGGCATCTCAACCGACCTGCTGGTGCACCAGACGGACATCACCAACTTCGTCCTCAGCAAGACCGTTCCCACGTCCTGCATGGCCTCGGGCGGCATTTACCGCTGGGACCGGCCGTATAACAACCTGCCCGACGACCGCGAGGTGCCGGACGTCATCAGCGCGCTTTACGAGTACGTTCCCGAGAAGTTCCACCTGAACTACTCCTGCTACCTCGGCAACGCCAATTTCGGATACGGCGAACAGTTCATGGGCAACGAGGGCACCATCGAGGTTCTGAACCGCCAGACCCTTACGTTCACCCCCGAGACCTTCCAGGGCCGCCCGCCGGAGCGCGTGAAAGCCCGCAAGCCCATGACCGAAACGGTCAAGAACTGCGACAATCTGGCCGTCGAGGCGCACGAGCGCAACTTCATCAACGCCATACTCGGCCGCGAGAAGGTCATAGCTCCGGCCACGGTCGGACAAGAAGCCGCCATCGGCGGACACATGGCCACCCTGTCTTACAAGCAGGGCAAGAAGATCGTCTGGAACCGGGCGACGAACAAGTACCGTTTCGTCTAAACGCAAGCACAGACGCAAGCATCTTCGCCTCCGGCAGGATCGACCCCGTGCGTGGCACGATCCTGCCGGACCTATCCAAGCGCTTCGGACTGAGCCCGAACCAGAACGGCGCCATCGCGCCAGTTCAGGCCATCGGCCTGCTGATCGGGTCTGTCGAGATCGGCAGCTGATCAATGCCGTGCTGGTGCTGCCGGCGTTCTCGATGACGAAAGTCGCCGTTGCCCTCGTCCCGCGTGGCCTGTTGTAGTTGGTGGAGCGAACCCCTGTTCGCCGCAAGAGTCCACCTCTCGAGCGACAGACTTCAGGAGCGCGCAGCCCGCACTCGCCTTCTCCACTCGAACAGCACCACTCCGGCCGCTACGGAAACATTCAACGACGATATCGGTCCCGCCATCGGAATGCGGATCAGAAAATCGCAGCGCTTCTTCACAAGCTGGTGCAGCCCGTGCCCCTCGCCCCCAAGAACGAACGCTGTGGGAGAGGCGAAATCGACGCGATCGTAGTCCTGCTCGCCGCGCTCGTCCAGGCCATAGATCCAGAATCCGCTGCGCTTGAGCTTTTCGAGCGCCTGGCCGGTGTTGCCGACGCGAGCGACGGGCAGGTGCTCCAGCGCGCCGGCGGCGGCCTTAGCGACGGTTTCCGTCAGCCCTACCGCGCGCCGCTCCGGAATCACCACTGCAGCCGCGCCTGCGGCGTGCGTGGTGCGGATGATCGCGCCGAGGTTGTGCGGGTCCTCGACGCCGTCGAGAACGACAAGGCACTCCGCTCCCGGCATGACATCCTCGAGCGCCGCGTACGTTTGCGACGCGCCCACGCCAACCACGCCCTGGTGCGCCGAGGTGCCCGCCAGCCGGTCGAGGGCCTCACGCGGCTCGAAGCGAACGGGGACGTGCAGCTCGCGGCAGAGGTCGATCACCTGCTGTATGCGCGGGCCGCTGATACCGCGCGCGATCGAAACGCGGCTCAGGGGGCGCCCGGCCTTGAGCGCTTCAAGAACAGCGTGAACGCCGATGCGTGCCGCCATGTTCATCCCGCCTGCCGGCCTTCGCCCTGGACGACCTGCGCGTTTTTCTGTGCCGCCAACGACAGTTCCGCTGCCAGCAGCGCCTGCTCCTGATCTTGGGCCGTGTGCGTGCGGTTCACCACGTCGGCGACGAACTGCTCTCCGAACGGCAGCGGGACGTTGCTGCAATCGATGTAGCGCGTCTCCTTGCGATCCACGATGAACAGGTGATTGCCGCGGGGCCGCCCGGCGATGTCGATGTATTTTCGCAGCTCGATATAGCCGTCGGTTCCGAGGATGAACTGGCGCCCGTCGCCCCAGCTTCCGAGGCCGTCCGGAGTGAACCAGTCCACGCGGACATAGCCGAACCCACCGTTGCCGCGCAGCATCATATCGCCGAAATCCTGAAACTTCGGCCGGTGCGGATGATTCACGTTCGCCACCTGCGACGCGATCACCTCGGCCGTCGTCGATCCGGTGTAGTAGAGGAACTCGTCGGCCTGGTGCGACCCGATATCGCACAGGATGCCGCCGGAGCGCGCGGGATCCCAAAACCAATCCGGGCGGCTCTTCTCGTTTAGCTGGTGCGGCGCGATGTTTATCGTCTGGACGACTCGCCCGATCGCACCGGACTTCACCAGTTCGCCCGCGTGAACGGACGCCCTTACCTGCAACCTCTCCGAGTACAGGATGCCGAAGATGCGGCCGGTTTCCTTGATAGTCCGTCGCACCTCGGCGAGCTGTTCGAGCGTCGTGACGGCCGGTTTGTCAGCCAGGAAATCCTTGCCGTGCCGCATCACGCGGATGCCGAGCGGAGCGCGCAAATCCGGAATGGATGCAGAGCCAACAACCTGAATGGACTCGTCGTTCAGGATTTCATCCTCGCTGCGCGCGACCTTCACGCCGGGGTAGCGCTTCTGGTAAGCGGCCAGCGCCTGGGCGTTGGTCGAATGCACCGCGGCCAGTTCCCCGCCGCCGCGCAGCAGCGCGTCCGTTATGAAATTGATGTGGACGTGGTCGAGCCCGATCACCGCGAACCTGATGCGGTATTTCGGCGCGGGCGCCTGTTGCGTGCGGGCGGCGGCCTCGTACTTCACGCGCCCCCCGGGCGAGAACGCCAGTGCGGCTCCAGGAAATCCAGCTACGGCTCCGAACGCTCCCGTTCCTTTGAGAAGCGAGCGGCGGCTTACTTCATCCATGGCGGTAGTGTACCTCCGCGCGCTCTCCGGGCTCTCGCGTCCGGCGGTGCGGCGCCTAACGGGGCTTCGCCAGGGTTGCCCGCATGGTGCCAGTGGTGATGCCGCCGTCCACGAGGAGCGTCTGGCCGGTTACGTACTCGCTGGCATCCGACGCCAGGAACACCACCGCGCCCTCGAGATCCTCAGGCTGCCCCGGACGCCTGAGTGGAATGCGGTCGATGAGGTACTCCACCCACTGCTTGTCCTCGTAGAGAATTGCGTTCTGCGCCGTCTTGAACCAGCCGGGAGCAAGGCAGTTCACGTTGATGCCGTAGGCGCCCCACTCCGCCGCCAGGCACATCGTGAGTTGCTTCACTCCGCCGCGGCTGGCGCAGTACGGCGCAAGGCCCTGGAACCCGAACACGCTCGTGACTGACCCGATGTTGATGATGCGCCCGTAGCGGCGCGGGATCATCTTCCGCGCAACCGCCTGCGCAACGAAGAACACCCCGCGCAAGTTCGTATCGAGCACCAGATTCCAGTCATCCCACGTCATCTCGAGCGCAGGCTTGCGGACGGCGCAGCCAGCGTTGTTCACGAGGATGTCGATCTTCCCGTACGCATCGTGCGCCGCCTCGACCATTGCCTCGATGCTCGCTTGATCCCGCACCTCAAGCTCGAGCGGCACGGCGCGCCGGCCCAACGCCTCGATCTCTGCCTTGAACTCCGCGAGCGAGGCAACGTTGCGGCTGGTGATAACCAGGTCCGCGCCGGCGCGCGCGAGCGCGCGTCCGAAATACTGGCCCAGGCCTCGGCTTGCGCCGGTGACAATCGCAACCTTACCCGACAGATCGAATGGCCCCCGCATGGGTCTCCTCCAGCGGCCTACGGCCGCAGAATCACCTTCATCAGGCCCGGCTCTCCCGCGTACAGGCGCTCGAACCACTGAGGCCCTTCAGCCAGCGGCGCCACCGCCGATATCAGCGGCTGCACCTGTATGGCGCCTCGCGCGAGCAGGTCCAGGCACGCGGGATACTCTCCGGCCGAACCGCAGGAACCGATCAGCTTCACCTGCCGCGTAACCACCGATTGAAGAGGCAACTGCACGGTGGGGGAGAGATTCCCGACCAGAGTAACCGCGCCTCCCTTCCGGACGCTCGCTATGGCCGTCTCGACCGGTTGAGAAGCCCCGACAACCTCGAAGGCGACGTCTGCGCCCGCACCCGCCGTCAGGTCGCGAACGGCGGCGGGAACATCCGTAGCGTTCGGATTCAGCGCGTCCGAAGCACCGAGTTTCTTTGCGAGCGCCAGCCGCGCGTCATCCGTGTCAACCGCGATCACACGCGAGCAGCCCGCCAGTTTCGCTGCCTGCACCACCAGCAAACCGACCATGCCTGTTCCCACCACAACCGCCGTGTCGCCCAGCTTCACCGGCGTCAACGCCAGCGCGTGCACGGCAACTGAAACGGGCTCCACCATAGCTGCGTGCTCGAACGGGACCTCGTCCGGCAGCTTGTACGCGATGCGCTCCGGAACGGCCACGTACTCGGCGAAAGCGCCGTGCCGCCTGTACTCGCCGCAGGAGACGCCCAGCACGCGCCGGTTGTCGCACAGGTTCACTTCGCCGCGCCGGCAGAAGCGGCACTCGCCGCAGTAGACCATCGAATCGAACGTGACGCGGTCGCCCGCGCGCAGGCCGCGCACGGAGCTGCCAGTGCGTTCGACCACGCCCGCCGCCTCGTGGCCCATCACTATGGGAGGGATGCGGCGGCCGGTGCTGCCGTCGAAGCCGTGAACGTCGCTGCCGCAGATTCCGCAGGCTTTGACGCGTATCAGAACCTCGTCCGGCGCTGGTTCCGGCTGCGGAAACTCGACCAGTTCGATCCGCTTGTATTCGCTCAGCAACAGTGCGCGCATGTGAGCCCGTCCGCAGGCTGAATTCTAGGGATGGCGGCGAGCCGTGTCAAGCTGTCCCGTGGGCGGTCAGCGAGTGTAGCGGCGGCCCGGCGCCGCCGCACCGCAGATGTTCCAGTGCGGGATGTGAGCTATTCGGAGGACCTGACGGGCTAAGCCGCCGATTCAGAAGCTGCGGACGCCCAGCGCGACGATGTCGTCCACGCGCATCGTCTCTTTGATGACGAAGGGCTCGCCGTACTTCACACCGATCAGGTTGCCGTAGAACCGCGCCACCGCGGCCAGGCGCTCGCGGATCTCAGCTTCGTCCGGGAACAGGGTGGTTCCCTCGCAGGAAACCCCATACTGAGAGCGGTAGGCCAGCAGAGCCTCCATCCGCATGTCGAACTGGGCCGTGATATCGACCACGAAAGACGGCTTCACGTTCGCGTAGAGCGATGAGTAGAGCACCTTGAAAGGCCGGTGCGGCTCCGAGTTCGGGTCGAGCTTGCGCAAGCCCGCCAGGAAGCAGGCTTCGTAGCCCAGCTCGCTGCAGCGGTAGTGGTCGGGGTGGCGCCCTTCCCAGTAAGGCAGAATCACGACGCGCGGCCGGAGGCGCCGCACCTCGGCGGCCAGCTTCATCCGCGCCTCAAGCGAGTTTTCGAGCCGCGCGTCCGGCAGGCGCAGGTTTCCGCGCCACGCCAGCCTGAGCAGTTCCGCCGCGCGCGCCGCCTCCTGGAGGCGGATCTCCGGAGTGCCGCGCGTGCCCATGTCGCCGGCCGTGAGGTCGAGCGCGCCGGTGCGGTAACCGGACTCGGCGGCCCGGATGAGCGTGCCGCCGCAGGTGTGCTCGATGTCGTCGGGATGCGCTGCGATCGCGAGCACATCCAGGGGGCGGATCGGTTCTTCAGGCGTCACCAGTGCAACTCCGGCCGCCGCCGGTGCGGGCGCCTGGTCGGCAGCAGTTTGATGAGCACGATCCCCGCGACAAACCCGCCCACGTGCGCCCACCAGGCGGTGCCGCCCTGTTGCAGTTGCGAATACCCTATCGACGCCACCCCGCTGAAGAGCTGGATGATGAACCAGAATCCGATTACGAAAATCGCGGGGAGTTCAATCCAGGTGAACAGAATGAAAACCGGCACCAGCGTCAACACCCGCGCGCGCGGAAACGTTACGATATACGCTCCCATCACGCCCGCGATGGCGCCGCTTGCGCCCACGGTCGGCACGCGCGAGTACGGGTTGAAGGCGACGTGCGTGGCGGCGGCGGCAACGCCGGCCATCAGGTAGAACAGCAGATATTTCCAACGCCCGAGGATATCCTCGACGTTGTCCCCGAAGATCCACAGGAACCACATGTTCCCCAGCAGGTGCAGCCAGCCGCCATGCAGGAACATGGACGTGACCAGATTGGCCGCTTCGAAGCGCGCGGGAATCAGGCCGTAAGTGGCGATGAAATAGTTGCGCGAGAAAGCGTCGAGCGACAGCTCGTGAATGAACACGACCACATTCACGACGATGATCCCTATCGTCACCACCGGGACCGTGTGGCTCGGCTGAGTGTCTCGGAGAGGAATCATGTCAGGCGGACGCGGCTCGCGTTTCGAATGCTGCGTGGGAGCGCCGTTCTGCGCGCGCCATCAGTGCCTCGGCCTCGGCGGCCGTCGCCAGGAAGCCCCGCGCGCCCTGCGCAGTGCAGTTCAGCGCGGCGATCGCGTTGGAGAATTCGAGCGCGTCGCGAACGGGCATTTTCTTGAGCACAGCATAACAGAACGCCCCGTGAAACGCGTCTCCGGCGCCGGTGGTGTCGGCGGTTTCGACAACAAAAGCCGGGGAGTAGAAATACCGGCCCTCGGCGCGCGCGAGCGCCCCGTATGCCCCGAGCGTCATGCCCGCAAGCCGCATGCCGTATTCTTCCTGAATCAGCTCGAGCGCCCTGAACGGGTCGGCCTCTCCGGTCCACTCGCGCGGGAACTCGGCGCTTGCGATCAGATAGTCCGCGCTCGCGAGCACGCGCTCGAAGCCCTCGTAAACCGTGTCCACGTCCACCGTGACCGGGATGCCCGCCGATCGCGCGAACTCAGACGCCCGCGCGACCGCCGGAGTGTCGTGCCCGTCGATATGCAGCAGCCTCGCGCTCAGGATCATCTCCGGCGCGATGTCTTCCTCGGAAAGCCGCAGGCAATCCGGCCGGCGCCACAGGACGGTGCGCTCGCCCGTAGACTGATCGACGAGTATGTAGGCGGATTGAGTCTGGCAGCCCTCGCGCACGATGACGTGTTCGACATCAACGCCCGCCGCCCGCAGGCTTTCGAGCTGTATGCGCCCGCGCTCGTCGCCGCCGATCGTGCCGATGTATTTCGCGCGCAGCCCGAGGCGGGCGCACGCAACCATCGCGGTCGATACCTGGCCGCCGGGGCTTAGCGTCTCCTCATAGAACCGCTCCTTGCCGGCGTAGGCCGGGAAGCGGGGGAGCAGGACCAGCGTGTCCGTAGCGTTCAGGCCCACCCCGACCACATCGAATGCCGCCATCGAACCTGTTGTACCAGACCGGGCGGGGCGCTCAGCGCGGAACGCCGGCCGCTCTGCCGTCTCCGTCCTGGCCCGCCTTGCGACGCCCCACCGCGATCAGCGACAGTCCCGGCCACGGCATCAGCCGGTCCACGCGGCGCCACAGCCATACCGTCTTGTCGAAGATCTTCAGGGTCACCTTGCTGAGCTTCCGTCGGCGCAGCAGCTTCCCCACTATGCTCCACGCAACCGCACCGGCCCGGTTGAACGACACCATCTGCTCGGTCTCGAACCCGGCCTTCTCGAGTATCAGCCGTATATCCGCCTGGCTGAACCGGCGCTTGTGCCCCAGCGTGCGGTCGATGCTACCGAACAGCCCGCGCATCTGCGGCACCAGCAGCACCACGTTTCCGCCCGGCTTCACCGTGGCCCTGAGCGAGGCAAGGCACGCTTCGGGATCCGTGACGTACTCGAGCACGTTCAGGCACACCAGCGTGTCGAAGCGTTCGGCGAGCTCATCCAGCCCGGTGGGCGCTTCCGGGTCCAGCTTCCGGACGCTCACGTTCGGCGTCCGCAGAAACCTGTTGTTCAGGGCGTGCAGATAGAGCGGGTCCTTCTCCGCCGCTACGTACTCGAGCCTGCGCGCCATCAGCCGCCCGGTCATGTGCCCGATGCCGGCGCCGATCTCGAGCACGGAATCGCCCAGGTGCGGCCTCACCAGCCGCGCCACCCAGCTCAGGTATTTCGGCGTGCCGGTGAGGTTATTGAGCACGCCGCGCCCGTAGGGCTCGATGTAGAGGTCGTCGATCAGCCAGAAATGGACGATCTGGAGCAGCGCCTTGACGCCGTCCTTCCAGCCGATCTTCTTTCCCTCCTCGTAAGTCCGCCCGTGATAGCTTATGGGCACCTCGTAGATGCGGAGCTGCCGCTTGGCGGACTTCATGGCCAGTTCCGGCTCGATACCGAAGCGGTTGGAACGGATGGGAATGCTCTTCAGGATGTCCGTGCGGTACGCCTTGTAGCAGGTCTCCATGTCCGTCAGCTTGATGTTGCAGAACATGTTCGAGACGAGCGTCAGCGTCTTGTTGATCATCGTGTGCCAGAACGGCAGCACGCGCGTCGCACCGCCGGCCAGATAGCGCGAACCGAACACCGCATCGGCGTGCCCGTCGAGCAGCGGGCGCAGCAGACGCGGATACTCCGCCGGATCGTACTCCAGATCGGCGTCCTGGATGATGCAGAAGTCTCCGGTGGCCTTCTGGATGGCGGTGCGCACAGCCGCTCCCTTCCCCTGGTTCACCTCGTGCCGGTAGAGGCTGATGCACGGGTGCGCCGCCGCCAGCCGCTGGAGTATGCTCCACGTGCCGTCGGTGGATCGGTCATCCACCATGATGATTTCGCGTTCGAGATCCTCTGGCAGCGGCGCGTCGAGCACCTGTGCGACGCAGCGCTCGACTACTGTGCGCTCGTTGTACACCGGCATCAAAATGGAGAGCTTCATGGACTGACCACACAAGTATAATTGACCGTCACACGGGGCCGCGCGCATCGCTTATGCTGATGACGATGCCTGACAGCACCGGCTCGCAAGTACTGATCGAAAGCAATCTTCCCGGCGTCGAGCGCCTCGGCCGCGGCAAGGTGCGCGACATTTACGCGGTCGGCCCGGACCGCCTGCTCATCGTGGCCACTGACCGCATCTCGGCCTTTGACTACATCCTCGCAACCGGAATCCCCGGCAAGGGCCGCGTGTTGACACAGATGTCCGTCTTCTGGTTCGGCCTGCTGAGCGACATCGCGCCAACGCACTTCATCACTGCGAACGTGGACGAGTATCCCGAGGAGCTTCGCGCTTACCGCGACCAGCTCGAAGGCCGCTCCATGCTCGTCCGCCGCGCCCGGATGACCAGCATCGAGTGCGTCGCCCGCGGCTACCTCTCCGGCTCCGGATGGAAGGAGTACCGGGCTAGCGGTTCGGTCTGCGGCATCCCGCTGCCCCCGGGGCTACAGGAGAGCAGCCGCCTGCCTGAACCCATCTTCACGCCGTCCACGAAGGCGGAGACCGGCCACGACGAGAACATCAGCTTTGAGCAGGCGGCAGCCATCGCCGGGCCGGAACTCGCCGCCCGCCTGCGCGACCTCACGCTGGCCATCTACAAGCGGGCTGCGGAGTACGCGCTCACGCGCGGCATCATCATCGCCGACACGAAATTCGAGTTCGGGTTCGTCGGCGACCAGCTTGTGCTCGCCGACGAGGTGCTGACGCCCGATTCGTCGCGCTTCTGGCCGGCGGCCACGTGGAAGCCCGGCGGCGCACAGCCGTCCTACGACAAGCAGTACGTGCGGGATTACCTTGAATCGATTCACTGGAACAAGCAACCGCCCGCGCCCGCGCTGCCTCCGGACGTCGCGCAGCGGACCAGCGAAAAGTACATCGAGGCATACCGGGCGCTCACGGGCAAGGAACTGTGAGGCCCCTTCAGGCGTATCATCCATTCGGGAAGGGTGGATTGCGTGAACTGGCTTGACTTCGTATTGGTGCTGGTACTCGCGGTTTCGATGATCGCCGGACTTTCGAAAGGCTTCACTCGCACCGCCATCGGGTTCGTCTCGTTCATCCTGGCGCTGTTCCTGGGGCTGTGGTTCTACGGGTTGCCCGCAGCGGCTGTCCGCGAGTACCTGAGTTCACAGCAGTTGGCCAACTTCGCCGGTTTCATGAGCATCTTCCTGGCAGTCATGGTGGCGGGCGCGCTCATCGAGTACGGCGTGTACAAGTTCATGAAGGCAGTGAACCTGTCCTGGCTGGACCGGCTCGCTGGAGGCGCATTCGGTATCATCCGCGGCGTGCTCGTGGGGGCTGCCCTGGTGACGGCCTTCATGGCGTTCGCGCCCAAAGCGCCGCCCGTTTCCGTGGCTCATTCCCGTGTCGCTCCGTACGTGATGCACACCGCCCGGGCGATGGTGGCAGCCGCGCCGCGCGAGGTCAAGGACGGCTTCCGAAACAGCTACGAGCGCGTACGCACTATATGGTCTGATGCCGTTCGCGGCCGCGAGGCCAGCCTCAAGCAGGGGCGCAGCTAGCTGACCGTTTTCGCCCCGCGCCGCCGTTGATCCGGCAGCCCGCCTGCTCGCAAGGACGCCGGCTGGCGCGCCATCAGCTTTACTTTCCGACCCCTCTGAGATACCCGCCTCCCGCGCCTGTCCGAGCCCCAATCAGGCCTAATATGGAACCAGCAGTTTGAGGGGCTTCCAGATGAACTTTCTCGATGAGATGGCTGCGCGCCTGCGCATCGACTCCGTTCGCGCCACGACAGCCGCAGGCAGCGGTCATCCGACCTCCTGCGCGTCCGCGGCGGAAATCGTCTCCGTCCTGTTCTTCTCGGTCATGCGGTTCGATCCGCGTGATCCGGCCAATCCGGCGGCCGACAGGTTCATCCTGTCGAAGGGCCACGCCGCGCCCCTGCTTTACGCCGCTTGGGCGAACGCGGGCGCGTTTCCGCGCGAACGCCTGCTCACCCTGCGGCAGATAGACTCCGACCTCGAGGGCCACCCTACGACGCGCCTGCCGTTCGTTGACGTCGCCACTGGTTCGCTCGGCCAGGGGCTCCCGGCCGGACTGGGAATGGCGCTCGCCGCGCGGCTCGATGGTTCCGGGCCGCGCATCTACGTGCTGATGGGCGACGGCGAGTCGGCCGAAGGCTCCGTCTGGGAAGCCGCCGAGATTGGCGGCCTGCGCAAGGTCTCGAACCTATGCGCCATCATCGACATCAACCGGCTGGGCCAAAGCGAGCCCACGATGCTCCAGCACGACGTTGAGACGTTACGCCAAAGGTGGGAAGCGTTCGGCTGGCATGCGATTCCCGTGGACGGCCACGACACCGCCGCGCTCAAGCGCGCCTTTGCCGAAGCCGAGGCTGTGACTGACCGCCCCTCCATCCTCCTCGCCCGCACTTTCAAGGGACACGGCCTGCTCGATGTTGAGGACCGAGAGGGCGAGCACGGCAAGCCGCTTCCGAAGGACGCCGCCGACCGCGTCGTCGCTTCGCTGGAGGCGCAGTTGGGTCCACTGCCGGAGTGGCATCCCAAACCGCTTCCGCCTGCCGGGACGCGCCCGCCCCGGCAGCCGGAGGGCGAACTGCCGGCTCCTTCGTACGAGCCCGGGGGCAAGCCTGTCGCAACCAGAAAGGCTTTCGGGGACGCGCTCGCCGCCCTTGCAGGCGTGGACCGCCGCATCGTCGTTCTCGATGGCGACGTCAAGAACTCCACGCACACCGAGGAGTTCGAGCGCGCCGCGCCGGAGCGGTTCTTCCAGTGCTACATCGCCGAGCAGAACATGGTCGGGATGGCTACGGGCTTCGCCGCCTCCGGCCACGTTCCGTTCGCCGCCACGTTCGGCTGTTTCCTGACGCGCGCCTACGACTTCATCCGCATGGCCGCAATATCCGGTAGCAACATCAAGCTCGCCGGCACGCACGCCGGCGTCTCCATCGGCGAGGACGGGCCTTCGCAGATGGCGCTCGAGGACCTCGCCATGACCTGCGCCGAGCCGAACTTCACCGTGCTCTATCCGTGTGACGCCACGAGCGCGTGGCGCGCAACAGAGCTGTGCCTCGCGACGCCCGGGCCCTGTTATCTGCGTCTGGCGCGGCCCGCATCGCCGGTGATCTACGGCCGTGATGAGCAGTTTGCCGTGGGCCGGGCAAAGGTGCTGCGGCAGAGCGATCGCGATCGCGTGCTAGTGGTCGCGGCCGGCATAACGGTTTTCGAGGCGCTCGCCGCGCACGACGAACTCGCCCGCGAAGGCGTGGCCGTCCGCGTGATCGACCTGTTCAGCGTGCAGCCCGTGGACCGCGAGACTCTCACCGCCTCCGCGCGCGCCGTCAACGGACTGGTGATTACCGTGGAGGACCACTACGAGCACGGCGGCCTCGGCGATGCAGTTGCGTCGGCGCTGGCCGAGCAGCGGCCCCGGATCGTAAAGCTGGCCATCGCGCAGGTGCCGCGCAGCGGCAAGGGCAGCGCCCTGATGGAGCGCTTTGGCATTTCCGCGCGCCACATCGTTGCAGCGGTGCGCGGGCTACTGGCGGCAGGCTTACGCGCTGGAGACCCGCAATAGAATAGGGATAACGTTTGCCTGGAAGGGGGGACTGGGGAATGAGCGTCACTGGGAAATTCATAACCGGACTCGGCGTCGGCGCCGGGCTCATGTACTTCACCGATCCGGATCGCGGCAGGCGCCGCAGGGCGCTGGTGCGCGACAGGTTCTATAGCTTCTTTGCGCGGTCAGGCCGCGGTCTCGACAAGGCCTGGCGCGACGCCTCGAACCGCTCACAAGGGATCATAGCTGAGGCGCGGAGGCTTGCCTGGGGAGCCGGCGAGGCGCCCGACGACGTGCTGGCCGCGCGCGTCCGCTCCAAACTCGGCCGCGTTTCCTCGCACCCGCACGCGATCCGCGTTACCGCGCGCGACGGCGAAATAACCTTGGAAGGGCCGGTGCTCGTAGACGAACAGCAGCGCATCGTCGACGCCGTTCGCGGCGTCTCGGGCGTGCGCGAGGTGCACGATCGCACGCAGGCGTTCGCGAGCTCCGCCGACATCTCCGCCTTGCAGGGCGGCTCGGTGCGCTGCGGGGACTTGCCGGAATACACGCAGGAGAACTGGACGCCGGCCCTGCGCGCCGGCGCGGGCATAGTTGGCGGCTACCTCGTTCTCAAAGGGATGATCCGTGGCGGGCTGCTCGGCAGGCTTACCACTCTCGCCGGCGCTGGCGTGATCGTGCGCGCGGCGGCGAATGTACCTCTGGCGGACCTGATCGGCGCGCGCGGCCATGCGATCGCCGTGCATAAGACCGTCAACGTGTGCGCGCCGGTCGAAGAGGTGTACTCGTTCTGGATGAACTACCGGAATTTCCCGCGGTTCATGACGCACCTGGCCGAAGTGCGCGACCTCGGCGACGGCCGGTCGCGGTGGGTCGCCGAAGGTCCTGCCGGCGCCCGCTTCTCCTGGGAGGCCGAAATCGTCGAGAACGTGCCCAATCGCGTGATCGCGTGGCGTTCCGTTCCGGGCTCCGAAATCGAGAACCGTGGCAGCGTCCGGTTCGACACCAACCCGGACGGCACGACGCGAATAACCGTTCGCTTGTTCTACGCGCCGCCCGCCGGGATGCTGGGGCACGCCGTTGCAGCCCTGTTCCGCCGGGACCCGCGCCACGAGCTTGACGATGACCTCGCGCGCCTGAAATCGCTGATCGAGTTCGGAAAGACACACGCGCACGGCGAAAAGGTGCTGATGGAGGACCTCGGCTACGCGCCGCCGCCGGCCCAGTGAGTGATGGAAGGGGAGCGTGGGGCCCGCCAGCGGAGCCGTGGCAGGCCCCGAGGGCTCATTCGGTGCTGTCTGACAGCTTGGGCAGCGTCTTAGGAACGGTCCACAGATAGATGCGGCTGCCGTTCACCTGCGATTCCTTGTCCGGCTTCCACTCGCCCATGTCGAACGTGTGCGAGACGATGCGCGTGCCGGGCCGCAGCTCTTTCAGCAGCCGCGGGCGCAGCTTCATGTTCACCGTGCGGAGCAGGTACAGCGTGACTACGGTAGCGTCGCTGATAGGCGTGGTGAACAGGTCGCCCTGCACAATTTTGACCCTGTCCTGCACGCCCGCTTTGGCGACGTTCTCCCTTGCCTCCTTTATGCGTTCGGGATCGATATCCACACCAACGGCGCGTGCGCCGAACTTCTGCGCGGCCATCACGACGATGCGGCCGTCGCCGCAGCCCAGGTCGTAAACCGTGTCCTTCGACGTCACGCCCGCCAGCTTCAACATTGCCTCTACGGTCTGCGGTGAAGTCGGCACGTACGGCACGTCCGGATACCGGGCGCGCTGGCCAAGCGCCGCGCTCGACAGCGCGAGGGCAAACACCAGTCCCACCAGCACCAGTTTTCTTTGCATTCAGGTTTCCTCTCACATAGGGCCCGCGAACATTCATTAACGCCGTCGGGAGCCCGCGTCCATTGAGAGAGTAGCTGCAAGCGGCGGACCTGCGCAACAACTGCGCCGCGCTCGTGTTACATCAGTGGAGGTGCTGTGGCCGCGCCCGATGCTCGCTCGCGCCGGCGCCGAACTCGTTCAACGCAATCCGCATCGAACGTGACCGCATCGGCATACAGCACTTCTGATGGGACCTGCGTCACCGCCTGTTTGCCGGCGATCTGAGTGGACGTTTTCGCACGCGTCGCGGGAGACAGAAGTCGCGGGAGACAGAAGGCGTATCCCCGAGCTGCAGGCGCTGCGCACTGGATAGGCGCCCGCGAGCCGTATCTCGCGTCCGCCCGCGGCGGCCTACTCCGCGCCGGGGGCCTGCGCCTCTTCCTGCTCGGCTTCCGGAGAGTGGTGCCCGTACCTGGAGTAGTAGTAGGTGTACTTGCTGTACAGCTCGCCCGCGCGCGCGCCGTTCACGACGATGCCCAGCACCTTGTTTTCGCACAGCGTCTGCATCGAGCGATGCACGGTGTCGATCGTGGTCTGCCCGATGCGGACCACGAGGATCGTCCCGTCCGTGAGCGTGCCCAGCAGGTTCGCGTCGGCCGAGAACAGCAGCGGCGGGCTGTCCAGAATCACCCAGTTGAACGTCTTCGGGAGCTCCTTGAATAGCTGCTTCACCTCGCGCAGATTCAGCAGCTCCAGCGGGTTCTTCACGGAGCGGCCGGCCGGCATGATGTACAGGTTCGTGCCAGCGATATGGCGGATGGCGGCGTGCAGCGGCGCGGCTCCGGTCAGGTAATCCGTGGCGCCCGGCGTCCGGTCGATCTGGAACAGGTTGTGAAGCACTGGCCGCCGGAAATCGAAATCCGCCAGCAGTGTGAGGTTTCCCGCAAGGTGCGATTCGGCCAGCGCGAGGTTCGCCGCCGCGAACGACTTCCCTTCGGCCGGCGATGGGCTCGTGAACACGACGCAGTGGATCGGCTCGAGCGTCTGCAGGTGGTTCAGCCGGGTGCGAAGGCTCCGGAACTCCTCGCTTGGCGCGTCCTGCGGTCTGGCGCTGTCAATGAGCAGAGCCTCCGGAGCGGGGTTGAAGGGCACCTCCTCTACGAGGTCGAGCCAGCCGTCGGGTTGGGCCACGACCGGCGCCGCCACCGCCTCCCGTGCCTCGCCGGCCGGATCGCGCGGCGCAGGCGCACCAGCGGGCCGCGGCGCCTCCGGAAGCGGTGTCTGCTGCGCGCGGCGCAAAGCGTCATGTACTCGGCTCATGTGCTATCTATGCCCTTCTTGTGCCGTCTTGCGGCCGCCGCTCACATCCTCGCGACGTAGTAGTAGTAGTAAATCGAGCTGGACATCGCCAGGATGCCGACGATGCAGGCGGCCGACCACGCTACCCACGCCAGCCGCCGCTTGCGGCGGACTACCAGGTCGTTCTCGAGCAAGGGGATCGTTCCCAGCACCGGCAACCCGGTATACGTGCGCGCGTCCTTCAGGTTCTTCAGCGAGGTGTCTTTAAGCTCCCAGAGGCCGGCAAAGAAGATGCCGGCCAGCAGCCCGACACCCAGCCCCGATCCCACGATCAGCAGCCGGTTGGGCTCGGTCGGCTTCTCCGGAAGCGATGCCGACTCTAGCAGCTGCAGCCTCTCTCCCTGCCCCCGGTTTTCGAGATTCGTGGCTATCTCCGACTGCTCTTTCTTAGTATTCAGCTCATCGTACCGGGCCTTGGCGAGCGCGTAATCGCGCGTGAGTTCCGCATACTGCCCGCCAACCGCCGGAGCGGCCTGCACCCGCGCGGTCAGCGTCGCGATGCTCTCGTTGAGCTTCTGCTGAATCTTCGTGCGCTCCGCGATCTCCAGGTTCTTCGCCTCTACCTGGCCCTGGAGGCTCGCTATGTTGGCTTCGATCTGCTGCATGTTCCGCCGCATCATCGCGGTCACGCCCGGGGCGGCCTGGGGCCCTGCTTCCTGCTCTTCCTTCAGGAGCGCATCCCTGCGCCGCCGCAGCATGTTCAGCTCCGCGGTGAGGGCTTTCACGTCCGGGTGCGATTCCTTGTAGCGCTCACGCGCCGCGGCGAGTCTGCCTTCGGCCACCAGGATTTCGCGCTCGAGGGCCGTCAGGCGTTCGCTCTTGGCCTGGAGCGTGAAATCGCTGCCGTTCGCCAGTTCCTGCAGTTGATCGCGATAGATCCGGATCTGGTTTTCCAGCAGGAGTTTGTCTTCGTTCGCCCGCGCGATGGCGTCATTTACTCCCATCAACTGCGTCTGAAGCGCCTGCAGCGCCTGAAGGTTTGCGCCCGATTCGTCCGGCAGCCGGCCGGTATTCTCCATCCGGAACTTCGTTATGCGGGCCTCCATCTCTTCGAGCGCCTTTTTCGCGGCCTCCCACTGCGATGTCAGAAAGTCCGTCGTGGCGGCCGACTGGCTGTAAAGCTGGCGCGCGTTCTCGTCTATGAAGCGGCTGACGAGTTCCTGCGTCACTTTCTGGGCCCTGAACCGGTCCGAGTATCTGAACGACACGCGGAACGCCGAAATCGGCATGCGTTGCTGCTGTATCTGCAGGCTTACCACCGGAGAGATCTTGACGCCGTTCTTCATCTGCTCGATGACGTCCTCGAGCGGCTTCCGCTGGCGCTCTCGGCGGTACAGGTCGTGCGCGTTGATGATGTTGATCAGCGAGGGCCTGCTCAGGATGTCCTGCGCCATGAGCTGGATACGGTGCGACATCTCCGAGTTCACGTTCGGCGACACGTACCGTTCGGGCACCTGCGGAGGCACCACCTGCACGACCGCCTCCGACACGTAAGTATCGGGCCACACGAACGCGCCGACCACAGACAACACCAGGGCGGCGAAAGTCGGGCCCGCGATCCAGCCCTTGTGCCTTCTCACTATGTCGATGTAATCCTCGACATCGAGAGGACGGCGGCCCACCGAGATCGGCTCAAGCGTCGGTTGCATACTCTTCTGGTCTACGTCCCGCAGGGACGGCGCTCGGTCTGCGAGGCGCCGGGCCTAAGGCACGATTATGGTATCTCCGTCCTGCAGCAACACGTTTTGAGAGAGATTCTTACCCTTCGCAACGTCGTTGTAATTAAACTTCAAACGCTCTTTCCCGCGCGCGATGGTTATGTTTTTCTTGTTCGCGAACTCGCGGAACCCTCCGGCCAGCGTTATCGCCTCAAATGCCGTCGTAGGCACCACCAGCGGATATGCCCCCGGCCGGATGACCTCCCCGGTTACGTAGTACCGCTTGCTTCGAACCGCCTGTACCTGCACCGTGACCTGGGGGTTGTTGATGAATTTTGAGAGACTTTCCGTGAGTTCCTTCTGCAGCGCCGCCGGTGTAAGCCCCGCTGCGGTCATCTCTCCTATCAGCGGCAGGGTTATCTTCCCGTCCGGCCGGATGACGTGCGTGCCGGTCAGGTCGTTCTCCCTCCAAACCCTGATGAACAACACGTCCTCGGCGCCGAGATCAAACTTGTTCGGGTCTACCGACGCCGGCAGACCGGCTGGGACCCCGCTCGCGCTCTCCGCCTTCGGGGCCTGAGCGGGAGCCTGAGCGGAGGCTGGTTCCGGCGCTTCGGATTGCTGCGCCCACGCTGCCGCGGAGGCGCACAGAAACGCTGCGGCTGCAAACCAAGCAAGCCGCATCCCTGGAAATGCGGATTTCATTCGGCTCCCCATTTTACGTGAATCCTTGGATTTCCACGCTCTCGAAGGTTCAGGCGAGGGTCCGTCATGAACAACGGTTAATACCATTATAGGGCCACCCCCGGCCCGCGTCGAGGCAGCGTGCGCCACTAAACATTGAAGCTGCTGAGGAGCCGCCACACAAGTGCTATCGGCAATCCGACGACATTAAAATAGCAGCCCTCGATGCGATCTATGAATTTTCCCGCCCGTCCCTGAATGGCGTAAGCTCCTGCCTTATCCATCGGTTCGCCTGACGCAACGTAACCCTCAATGTCACCTTCCGTCAGCGGCACGAAGCGCACCCGCGTAACCTCCACCTCCGAGACCGCTCGCGTCCCGCGGCGCAGGCACACCCCGGTCATCACCTCGTGCACTCCCCCCGAGAGCAGGCGCAGCATGCGCCTTGCATCATCCGCATCCACAGGCTTGCCCAGAATCAGCCCGCCGGCCACGACAATCGTGTCCGCACCAAGGACGATCTCTTCCGCTCCAGCCGCAACCGCCCAGGCTTTCTCCCTCGCCAGCCGTTCCACGTGCTCACGCGGGCTTTCGCCCGGCAGCACCCGCTCGGGTACATTGGCGGGGCGCACGACGTGGGCTATCCCGGCGTTGGTGAGCAGTTCCCGGCGGCGCGGGGAGTGAGAGGCGAGCACGAGCATACCTGAAATGGTACGCGCCGATCCGAGCCGGACGCCACGGCGCGGCATGCTGCCGCCCTGCGCCGCGTGGCCGGGCCGCGGTCCGCGCCACGCATCCCAGGCTGCGCCCGGCCGGCTCTGGCAAAGTTGCCGATGCTCGCCGGGGTGCTCACGCCCGTTCTGCATACCCCCGGCAGGTGACAAAAGTGGCCTCGAATAATCCGGCCGTTTGCGCGGCGCGTTCCCTATAATGGGGATTAACGATGTTCCGGGCCATTCGGGAGCAGCTCGCCACCATCTACAGACAAGATCCCGCCGCCAAGAGCGCGCTCGAGATCTTCCTCTGTTATCCCGGCTTCCACGCTATCCTGACGCACCGCATCGCGCATCGCCTCTATAAGGCGCGTCTTACGACTCTGGCGCGGATCGTTTCGCAGGTGTCCCGCTTCCTGACGGGCATCGAGATCCACCCCGGCGCCAAGATCGGCCGCCGCTTCTTCATCGACCATGGCATGGGGGTGGTTATCGGCGAGACGGCCGAGATCGGCGACGACGTGCTGCTCTACCAGGGCGTCACCCTAGGCGGAACAGGCAAGGAGCGCGGCAAGCGCCACCCCACGATCGGCAATCACGTCGTGGTGGGCACGGGCGCGAAGGTGCTCGGCAACATCACTATCGGCAATCACGTGAAGATCGGCGCGGGATCGGTCGTCATCCGCTCCGTGCCCGACCACTCCACCGTAGTCGGCATTCCCGGCCGCATCGTGCGCGTCGGCGGCGTCGAGGTTGAGGACGACGTGCTCGACCACGGCCGCCTGCCCGATCCCGACGCTGGCGCGATCGAGGATCTGAGGAAGCGCATCGAGCGCATCGAGCGCCTGCTCGAAGAGCCGCGTTCATCGCGCGCGCAGAGCGCCTAGCACCCGCGGCAAACGATTCGATCCACAATACGGCCCAGGCTTGTGCGCCGGGCGCCGCCGCGATCCCGCCGCGGCCTTCTAGGCATGCAACGCGCGTTCAGCAACATCCCTCAGGCGCCGCGCGGCGGTGCGCAGCATGAAATTGCGCGCGCGCTCACCGATATCGTGACCGTGCCTGGGCGGTGCGGCGGTTTCGTCGGGCTCGCCAAGCCACAGCGCCGCTCCGAGCGGCACGCGGGCCACCAGCGGCACCGGCCGGCGCTGCACATAGGTGGCATAGGTCGCCCCTATGCTTGCGCCGAGCAGGTAAGGAAACATGGAGCGCCCCTGCGAACTCTCGCGAGCCATGTCGTAGAAGCGGTTGATGGCCCAGGCCGCCACCATGCCTCCCGCCGCGCCCGCGATCATCCCTTTCAGAAAGGTTCTGTCAGCCATCTGCAGTGCCCCTTTCGAATACCCCTGTTGCCCTCATGATAGCCAATCGGGCCGGGAGACCTAGAAGAGCTAAACGATGGCGGCCTTGCTGGACTCCCGCGCGATCAGTTCAAACGGGATCGAGATGCTCTGCGGCGGGCGCGGCGTGCCGGGTTCCAGCAACTCCATCAGCAGCGACGCGGCGCGCTCGCCCATGAGCGGGCTGTTCAGGTCGATCGTGGAAAGCGGCACGCGCAGAATGTCGGAGTAGTGCACGTTGCCCGCGCCTATCACCTCGATGTCGTACGGCACCTCGAGGCCGGCTTCGAGAATCGCCTTGATAGCGCCCACTGCCACCGCGTCGTTGTAGCACACCACTCCGTCCAGGCGCGGATTCACCGAGAGCAGCATCGCCATGGCCGAGTGCCCCGCCGCATCGCCGGCGCCTCCCGGCGCCACGTACCCGGGCGAGATTTTCAGGCCGTGCCGCGCCAGCGCCCGCTCGTATCCGCGCACGCGCCCGATGCCGGACGAGTGCTCCGGCCCCCGGATGTGCGCGATGTGGCGGCATCCGCGCGAAACCAGGTGCCCGGTTGCGACGAACCCCAACTGCTCGTCGTCCGCACCGACGAAGTTTGCCTCGATGCCGGGGAAGCTGCGGTCTATCAGCACGTAGGGCTTGTACTCCGCCAGGCGCGCGAAGAAATCGGCCTCCGCCGGCCCGAGCGACGACGCGATTATCAGGCCCTCGACGTGCGGGCACGTGCACAGCAGGTTCACCGCCTGCCGTTCCGTCGCGGCGTCGCCCTCGGAGTTCGATACCAGCACCGTGTAGCCCTGCGGCTGCATCAGGCTGGCAACGCCGCGCGCCACCTCGGCGAAATGCGTATCGGTCAGGTCGGGGACCACGAGGCCGATTATCCGTATGCGAGCTTCCACCGTTCATTACCCTTTGCTCAACCGAGAATACATGGCGGCGGCGCGGAGGCGCAAGCGGAACCGGCGGCGCTCATGTCGCGGGCAGCAGCCGGTACGCTAGCGAATTCCCAATTCTAGTTGCAGCCACGCCGGAGAATTTACGCATTCCAGCCTGCCACGGCACGATAACTGTCTATTTATCCTAGCTTTCAACTCATAATACAAGGCTTAAGTGCTGAGCATTTTACGATCGTGTTCCGAAATCGGAACGCCATCGGATCCTGATCTGCGGAGCAGTCGCCTGTATGCCCTTGGCTATGCAATGCCTGTTCTGCTTTCCGAACACTCGATCGTTTACAGATCAAACTCCCGCTCCAGCGTGTAACCTCATATTATCGGGCTACCTGCCCGTTGTGATCGTGGCGTTAATCTCACTGTTGGCTGTTGTGCCAGCGCTGGCGCATGATCCCTATTTCAGCACTCTCGGGTGGTCGGGCCCCTATGCGGGCGGAGGGACAACAACAGGGCACCCGGAGCAACTCTGCAATTCGTATCCCGGGCTCGTCTGCATGGTTGCTGCTGCCCACAGCTTCGGCGTTGGGTTAGGCGATTGGCCGATTTACGTCACGAGCAGCGGCGGCTTCAGTGCCCTATACAGGACGAACACTGCGAACACGAGGGGATGGATCGTGGTGCTCGGGACCAGCGGCCACAGTTGGGGCTTTATGGCCTATCCAGGGAGTTACGGCGGCCGAGTTTGTGATATGTTCACGCCTGCTGGAACCAGCGGCATACCCTTGCTCAACTGGGGCACGTCGCGGTACTACTACCAGGTTCGCTAATTCGTTGGCATGCTGAAATCCCGCCTTTTAAACCGCCCTCGTATCGGAATCCTCTCACTCGGCATCTATGGCGCAGCCCTGTTGTGGTTTTCAACATTGCGGCCGCTGTGGCTGGACGAGGTCCTGCAAGTTAGTGGCGTCCTCGGACGCAGTCCGGCGGAAATTCTTCATTGGGCTTCGGTGAACCGTGGCGGTGTTCCGCTGGGATACCTCTCCCAGAGCGCGTTCCTATCGCTGTGCGGATTCTCGGAAACCAGCGCGAGGATGCCGGCAGTCATCTTTGGAGTGCTCAGTGTTTTCGCGGTGGTTCGCCTCGCCGGGGCGCTCCGGCTAGCCAAGCCATATGTCGCCGGGGCTGTATTCGCTGCAATACCCATCCAAGTCAGGTACGCCACTGAAGCCAGACCGTACTCGCAGGCACTGTTCTTCGCCGTGCTGTCGACCTACTTTGCCGTCCGCTACTGCAACGAGCGAAACCGCGCGATCCTGTTCGGATACGGCTTGGCCGTACTCGCGGGGCTGTACTCGCAACCGAACAGCGCGTTCGTCGCTGCCGCCCACGTTATGTGGGCACTCTGGCGGCCGAAGCCGTCCCGGCGAGATGCCGCTCTGCTCGCGGCAGCGGCCGGCGCTGCGGCGGTCTTGTTCTTGCCATGGCTATGGTTCGCCGGGGGGAACTGGGCTGGGCGCGATCCCGGTTCCGGTGCCGGTTTTGCGGTCGCCCAAGTGCGGCCGCTGATGTTAGTAAGGGAAATTTCGGGTGCCGGTTACGCAGGGGGATTAGCGTTGCTTGGAACGGCCGTCCTCGCATTTCTCAACGTTCGCAGCCGGAGGTGCGAGTACCTGCTGCTTGGATTGTGTGTCGCTGTGCCGCTCGCAGCCGTACCGCTCGCCAACTGGGCGTTCGACTACTTCATGGCCATACGGCAGGTGATCTACGTCCTGCCTGCCCTGGCGGTGCTTTCTGCGGAGGCCATTACCGCCCTGGACGGAAGACGCCGCATCATTGGCATCTCAATGGCAGTTGTCCTCGTCATATCTGCTCTGGCGGCCAACCTGCGCTGGTTCGGCAGTTCACCACGAGAAGACTGGCGCGCGGCAGCAGAGCTGGCCTGGGGCGCGCTGCCTCCCACAGGGTGTATTACTGTCCCAGGCGGCCTGCTCGAAAACTACGCGCTCTTCAGGCCGGAGTTGCGGCTTCGGGACTGCACCGGCCGGGAGCACTCGGAAGTTCTGGTCGCGGCAAACCCGTACGCTCCCCCAGAGCAGGTGGCGGCGATCAGGCGAGAACTCGACGCCTCAGGCCTGCGCTGCGCGAGGGTGGCCGAAGCGGGGGGAACACGGTTTCTGCTGTATCGTCGAGGTCCCGTCCACTAGCGGCGGAGCGGACCCCGTCAGACTGGCCCCGGACACGACATAACGGCAGAAGAACTACTCGAGGTATTTCTTCAGGTCCGGGTTGAGCTGCTTCTGAACGTCCGGATCGTTCAGATTCTCGAGCGTCACCAGGCGCGCCGGCAGAGGCTGCTCCTTCGGCGGCGTACCACCGTTGAGCTTCAGCGCCGCCGCGCGCACGGCCTCATAGCCGATCTTGAACGGGTCCTGCACAACCAGCGAGTCGATCACGCCCGACTTCAGATCCTCCGCGAGCGTGGGGCTCCAGTCAAAACCCACCATCTTCGCCTTGCTGCGCCGGCTCTTGAGCGCCTGCGCGGCGCCCACCGAGCTCGTCTCGTTCGACGCGAACACGGCATCCACTTCCGGGTGCGCGGTAAGCATGTTCTCAGCCACAGCGAGCGACTTAGCGAAATCCGACATGCCGAAGCGCCTGTCGAGAATCTGTATGCCAGGGTAGCGCTCGCGCAGCGTGTCCTCGAATCCCTGCTCGCGCGCCAGCGTGGAGGCGAGGCCCGGCAGGCACCGCACCATCACCACCGTTCCCTTGCCGCCGAGGATCTGGCCCATACGTTCGGCGGCCATCCGCCCACCGGCGTAGTTGTCGGTGGCGACGTACGAGACGTACTTGTCCGTCTCGATGCCGGTGTCGAATATCACCACGGGAATGTTCTCCGCGGCCGCGCGCTCGACGGCGCTCACCAGCGCGCGCCTGTCGATGGGCGAGATCGCTATGGCGCTCACGCGCCTGTTGATCATCGTCTGCATGATCTGAAGCTGGCCCGCGAAGTCGGTTTCGGCCGTCGGCGCGTTCCAGGAGATCTCGATGCCCAATTCCCGCCCCGCAGCAACCGCGCCCGCGTGCACCGATTGCCAGAACATATGCGAGCGGCCCTGCGCTATGACGCCGATCACCTTCCGGTCCTGCCGCTGGCACGACAGCGCCGCAATCGCCGCGGCCGCCACTATGAGCGCGTGAAATCTCATCCTGCTTATTGTACGAACGCGCCATGCCGCTCTTCAGCTTCGCGGCGAGGCATTGCACGTGTACATTATTTGACCGCCGCCGCGGTCGGTCGCCTCGCCGCCGGCCCGCGTGCTTGTGGCGAGTGACGGCGAGCTACCGAACAGGCGTCTCGGCTGCGCGTGCTGACGCTGCTGGATCTGGACTGCTGAGTTGGAGGCGGCGCGTAGCCCTGCGGCTGCTGCGCCGCCATCATCACGTGAATGGGATCAGGATGGCGGGGTCACTCTAGCGCATGCCGGAAACCCCGATCCTGGCGTGCTCAGGCCTGCTTGCCCGCAGCCGCGATGCGGCGGATGTTGTCGTCAAGCTGCGTGCGGCTCACCATGCCGACCACGAACGCGTCCACAGCATCGCTGTTCGACAGTATGAAGCGGTAGCAATCGTCGATGCGGGAGATCAGGTCGCCCTCGCCGAGAACCTTCATTCCGATTACGGCCTTACCGTGCGCCTTCGCCTCGCGCAGCACTCCCAGCACCTTCTCCGGCGGACCTTCCATGTGCCTGTCCCCGGCAAGATTGATGCGCGCCAACTGCACCTGCGACCACGGATCGGAGGCGGCCACCTTCATCGCATCGAACGAGTGCGAGGAAAGCCCTCGCATCTTGACTGTGCCTTTCTCCGTCGCCTCGGCGAGTGCCTCCATCGCGCCTTTGCGCTCCTCGGTCCAATTGCCGTTCTGGATGTAGTGCAGGAGAACAATGTCGATGTAGTCCGTATCGAGCTCGCGCCGGAACCGGTCGAGATCGTCGCGCATCTGGCTCTCCGTCGTGGCGTTCGTCTTCGTGATGACGGTCACCTTCTCGCGCGGCAAGCCCTTCAGCGCCTCCCGAATGTGAGCGTGCGTGCCGTAGCTGTCGGCAGTATCCCACACCGTGACGCCCTTATCGAATCCCTCCCGGAGCAGGTCCACGAGCCCGCGAAAACCGAGCTGCCGGGTCTGGTCCGAGGCGCCGTCCATCCCTTCCGTACCCGTGCCAAGGCCGAGCCTGCTGACCGAGAGCTTCACCTGTCCAAGGGCAATGCGGTCCGATGCACGCTTCTCGACCGAAGCGCACCCGGTGAAACCGCTGGGAAGCATCGCGAGAGCCGTGCCTCCAGCCAGGGTCTGAACAAAATCACGTCTCTTCATCACGAATCATCCAGATGTCTGGAGGGTAGCATAGGTTACGCGCAGGCAGCCTTTTGGCGGTGTTTCAGATGTCACCAGCGGAACGGCGCCGGCCGGCCCGGCTCAGGCCTCCGCCTCCGGAGTGCCCTGTCCATTTCCGGAATCCGCGCGTTCTGCGCCGCCCACCATCTCCTCGACCTTCGCCATGAACGCGCGCACGCCGAAAGGCTTGGCAAGGAACGCCGCCCCCGGCTGCACCATCCTGCGAGCGCGCTCGTCCTGCTCGAAGAAACCGGATATAAACAACGTGTTGAGCTTCGGCCTGACGCTTCTGAGCCGCTCCACCAACTCGATACCGTCGAGCGTGGGCATGCGGATGTCGCTCACTACCAGGTCCACCGCGTCCGGCTCGCGCATGAACAGTTCGAGCGCTTTGAGCCCATCGGACGCCTGAAGAACCCTATACCTTCTCGACAGCGCCCCGGCAAGCATCTTCCGGATCGCGTGATCGTCGTCAACCAGCAGTATCGTGAGCCTCTCTGTTTGTCTGACACCGTCGCCCATGTCTTCCGGTCCGAAGGGCCGATACTTCTCGGGTCTGCAAACCGCCCTACAGGCACTACGACGTGCCTTCTGCGGCCACACACCCAACCCTGCGCCATTGGCCTACGACTCTCAAATGGCGCGCTGCCCTGCTAATATCCTACTCCCGGTTACTGCGTTTCCCGGGGATGTTTTTACGTAAATTTAACGATGACTGTAAATATCTAAATTTTAATCACATACGGCCCGCCCGGCCGCCGGAGACGCCGTCCGCCAAAGGTTATTCCGCTCTTAAAGACGCATAAATTACAGCCAAGAATGTTTTATTCGGCGCAACAAATCACGCCGGCGCCAGATTGTTTCCGGCTCTTGTCTGTACGAGGCTTACTTACTCAAGCGGAGGATTTGCGTACCACGGTGCGCCGGACACTTACGTTTTTCCCGATGTCGCCTTCGAGCACCGCGAGCCATCGGCCCGCAGAGCCTTCGGGCGGCGGGAAGAATGCGGCGAGCTGATCGAAGATCCCAGGGGTTTTCTTTGCTGCACCCGGCTCTCAAACGCGGCCACTCTGATCGTTCGTACTTACTGGCTCACTTTGAAACGCCGGCGCGGGGCCGCAGAGGCGTTGCGGAGGCCTTACTTGCCTGCCATCGCTTCCCCGGCGGCCACTACCGGAAGGACCACGCGGAAGGTCGCTCCATTGCCCGGACTGCTTTCCACCTCCAGGAATCCGCCGTGCCGGCGCACGATGCCTTGGACAGCGGCCAGCCCGAGCCCGCGGCCGGCGAACTTGGTTGTGAAGAACGGCTCGAAAATGCGCGGCAGGATACCGGGGTCGATGCCCTCGCCGTTGTCGCAGACCTCCATTGCAACGTAACGGCCCGGTTTCACGGCAGGGGTTGCAGTCTGTTTCTTGCCGCCCGCTACGTCGCGCGGCGCTGTCCGGATGGTGATCACCGCCGGCCGTTCCCCGCAAGCCTCCGCGGCATTGATCACAAGGTTCAGCAGGATCTGGTGCAACTGCCCGCGGTCCGCCCGCACAGGCGGCAGGCCGTCCTGGAGTTCGAGCTTGATGTTGACAATGGCCGGCACGGACGATCGCAGCAGGGGAAGGATATCGCGAACGGTTTGCGAGACGTCCAGTTCGGCCGTGAGAAAGCAGCCCTTGCCGGCGTAGGCCAGCAGTTGCCGCGTCAGATCGGCGGCGTGCTCCGAGTTACGGATGATCTGCCGTACCCGCTTCATGGCTGGGCTGCGCGGGGGCAGCGTCTCCGCCAGCAGGCTGGCGTTGCCGAGGATGGTGGTGAGAAGGTTGTTGAAGTCGTGCGCTACGCCGCCCGCGAGCACGCCGATGCTCTCCATCTTCTGGGCTTCGTACAGGCGCTGCTCCAGCCGTTTCATCTCGGTGATATCGATCACGAACGCGACAGTCTGGCTGCCTCCGTCCAGGCCGATCAGCCCCACCATGACCGGCACGCGCGTCCCGTCCCTGCGCACGTATTCCTGCTCGACCATGGAGCTGCGCCCATTGCTGTGCGCTTCTTCACAGGCCGCCCTGCTCTCCGCCATGTACTCGGCAGGTATGAGGTCCTCAAGCTTGATGCCGCCGGACTCTAGTTCCTCGCGTGCGTAGCCCGTCATGGCAAGCCACTGGTCGTTCGCGTCGATCACCCGCCGTGACCCGTCCGGCGCGAACTTTGTAGACGCGACCCCAATAGGGCTGTTCTCGTATAGTTGCCGGTAGCGGTTTTCGGAATCACGGAGCGCCTGCTCGGACTTCTTGCGCTCTGTGACGTCGGTTGCCACCAGCATGGCGGCAACGACCTCGCCGGACTCACTCTTGAGCGGCACCATCTGCGTTTCGAACACCCGGCCGGCAAAGTGCCTCTCGATCAATAACCTCTCGCCATTCAGCACGCGGGTCAGCGCCGCCTGGAGGTCGACACCCAGTTCGCGGTCGATGTCGGCGACGTGCCTGCCCTCCAAGACCCGCCGCGACAGCCCCACTGTGTCGAGCGCCCCGCCTTCCGCCACAACACAGCGGAGTTGGCGGTTGACGACGGACACGATCATGTCCGGCAGATGCTGCGCGATGGCGCGGTACATTTGGCCGGCCCTGCCCGCGAATCTCTCCAGCCTCCGGAACCGGCGCGCGAGCGCCTCCACTGAGGCGGCCAGCAAGGGAGCATCCACCGGCTCGCTCAGGCATGCGTCGGCGCACTCGAGGCTGCGCAACGCCGGCTCACGCCCGGGCGGGACAACGTGCAGGACTGGAAGCATGCCGGTGCTCACGCTCGGCTTAAGCCGAACCGTGAACTCGCAGGCTTCGCGGATGTTCGGACCGGAGAGAACTACTACCGCGTCGGGTTCGAACTCCTCGGCCGTGCGCATACATTCATCGCACGGGCGACACTCGGATACCTCGAACCCGGAATCGCGCAGAAGGCGCCCAAGGGAATTGCGTTCCCAGGCAACCAGCACGATTTTGGCGGCCGGGCTCAGCAAACCACTCCTCATGCGTGGGCAACTGCCCAGGTGCCGCGAGGGCGGAACTACTCCGGCTCCGCTGGGTCTCGATTAATGTACTCCAACTGTCGTGCTTTGTCGAGTACCGGGGCTGAACCGTGGCCCGCGTTAAGGCTTGACGGCCGGCGAGAGTTCGCGGGTCGTGATCACGCGGTCGATCATGCCGTACTCGAGCGCCTGGTCGGCGTCCATGATGTAGTCGCGGTCCACGTCGCGGGCGATCTTCTCGAGCGGCTGGCCCGTAGATTCGGACAGGATCTGGTTCAGCATCTCGCGCATGCGGAGTATCTCCTTCGCGTAGATGTCGATATCCGTCGCCTGCCCGGCCAGCCCGCTCATGTGGGGCTGGTGGATCAGGATGCGCGAGTGCGGCAGGCTGTACCGCTTGCCCTTGGTACCGGCGGCCAGCAGCACCGCCGCCATCGAGGCAGCCTGTCCCACGCAGATCGTGACTATATCCGGCTCGACGAACCGCATGGTGTCCAGAATCGCCAGGCCCGAAGAGATCGATCCCCCTGGAGAGTTGATATACAAGGAGATATCGCGCTGCGGGTCCTCCGCCGCCAGGAACAGCATCTGCGCGATCACCAGGTTCGCCACCGTGTCATCTATGGGCGTGCCGAGGAATATGATGTTTTCCTTCAGCAGGCGGGAATAGATGTCGTAGGCGCGCTCTCCGCGCGAGGTCTGCTCCACCACCATGGGAACCAGTACGGAACCCGACATGTCGGTATTACCTCCCCGGACCCGCCCCAGCGGATCGCTGCTTCAGTCTCTCCCCCGGCCGCCGGCCAAAGCGCGGCGTGCCTTCTTGGGTCTTTCGAGCGCGCGACGCTTCTGCTCGAGCGCGGCAGTAAGGTCGGCGATCGTGGTTTGCTCCAGATATTCCATAATACGCGAGCGCAGCAGCTTCCAGGAGTCGTGCATACCGCAGGGCGCATCATCCGTGCACTCCGCCAGCCCGCTGACACACTTCTGGTAATCCTGAAGGCCGTCCAGCGCCTCCACGATCTGGATGAGACTGATCTCGTTCGATGGACCCCGGAGGCAGAACCCGCCGGTCGGGCCTTTGCTCGACCGGAGCAGTCCCTTCCGCGCCAACTGTTGAAGGATTTTCGCAAGAAAGTGGCCGGGGATGCCTTCCTGCTCGGCGATCTGTTTCACCATGGCGAACTTCCCGTCAGGGACCTGCGCCAGGTGAACAAAGGCCCGGATGGCGTACTCGGCGGAGCGGGAGTAAATCATCTGGTGCCCCTCCTGAGAGGCTCAACAGTATGCCTTTATCTTAAACACTATCCGGATGTTGCGCAACCGCGGGTAAGCTCTATTCCCCTTATTCGTAAGAGTTAAAATCCCACCCGCGGGGGCGTCCAGGCCCACCTCGGTTCATCCCCGCTTCCGCCGATAAGGAACTTGTGCGCTGGTACTCTGTCCACCCATGCGCATCCTGATAGCTGAATAGACGACTTTGTCCACGCATGCGCATCCTGATAGCCGACGATGACGCCGTTTCGCGCCGCGTGTTGGCGCGATTCCTGCGGCAATGGGACTACGACGTCGTCGAAGCAACCGACGGCGCCCGGGCCTGGGAATGTCTCCAGGAACCCGACGCGCCCCGGCTGGCCATCCTGGACTGGATGATGCCGGGCATGACTGGGCCGGCGGTCTGCCGGGAGGTTCGCCGCGCTTCCGGCCGTTATACCTACCTGATCCTCCTCACCGCCCGGAACCAGATCAAGGACCTCGTCGAGGGCCTGGATTCCGGCGCCGACGACTACCTGACTAAGCCTTTCGATGCGCAGGAGCTGCTGGTCCGGCTACGTGCCGGCCTGCGAATTCTTGCCCTCGAGGCCGACCTTGTCGCGGCCCGGGAGGCGCTTCGCGACCAAGCCACCCGCGACCCCCTCACCTGGGTCTGGAATCGCTACGCCATCCTCGACATACTCGACCGCGAACTCAAGCGCGGGCGGCGAGAAAACTCCCCGGTTGGCCTGCTCATCGCCGACCTGGACCATTTCAAGCAGATAAATGACCGTTATGGCCACCTCGCCGGCGACGCCGTTCTGCGCGAAACCTCCCGGCGGATGCAGGCTTCCGTCAGAAGCTATGACGCAGTCGGGCGCTACGGCGGCGAGGAATTCCTTATCGTATTGCCGGGGTTGGACTTAGACGGCACGGCCGCGCTTGCGGAACGGGTCCGCTCCAGCGTGGCGGAGTATCGCGTGAGTACCCCGAAGGGCGAGATTGCCGTCACGTTAAGCGCAGGAGTGACTGCCGCCGAACCGGGCGGCGAGTGCTCCCCCGAGGTTCTCATCGACGCCGCCGACCGCGCGCTCTATCGCGCCAAGGCTGCCGGGCGAAACCGCATCGAAACCGCCGAAACCAGCGTACCGGATGGTCTGCGGTCGCTCGCCGCCGCTACGAACGAGCGCCCCCGGACAGGCGGCGCGCCGCCGGCAAAGGCGCCGCAGACCGTGGACCAGAGGCGTTCATCCGCCCCCGATCGCATGCGTCCGGCCTGAAGCGCTGCGGGGCGGACCCAGGTCGCCGCCGGATCCCCTGGCGCGACCTAAAGCGCTGTGGGGCGGACGCCCTCGTCCGCGCCGGACCTCCTGGTCCGGCTCCCGTATGAGCGCTCCGGCGCTGTGGAACCCGGGCAACCTGAAGAGCGGCGGCAGGCCTGTGCCGCACGCACAAGAACTCCCGGGGCCGCCGATGGCAACACCCTTTAGCGTTCGGTGGTTTTGCCCTGCTGTTTTGCCACCTCGAAGCGGCTCAGCGTCTCGGCGTACTCGGAGATGCCCTTAAACAGGGCCTCGGCAACGCGCGCGCGGTAGTCGTCGCGTTTCAGCAGCCTCTCGTCACGAGGGTTGCTCAAAAAGGCGATCTCCGTCAGCACCGCCGGCACCTTCGTTCCGATCAGCACCATGAAGGGCGCCTTCTTCACGCCGCGGTCCTTCACGCCGCGGCCGCGCATCAGTCCCGAGTACAGCGCCTTCTGAATGACGGCGGCAAACTCCCGCGACTCGCTCACCTTCTCGTTGCGCGCGATCTTCTCCACCAGCGCCGGGTAGTCCTTTATGGTCTCGCCCGAGGTGGCGTTCTCCCGCGCCGCGACATCCATGGCCGCCTGATCCGTGGTGAAGTTCAGGTAGAAGGTTTCCGGGCCCGCTATCCGCGCGCTTCTGGAGGAGTTGGCGTGGATGGAGAGGAACAGGTCCGCCTCCTTGGCCGTGGCTAGCGCGGTCCGCTCCTCCAGCGGAACAAACACATCCTCCGTGCGGGTGAATATCACCTCCGCGCCCAGCCGCTCCTCGATGAGCGCGCCCAGACGCTTGGCGATATCCAGCACAAGATCCTTTTCCATGAGCCCGGTGGGGCCTATGGTGCCTGTATCGTGGCCGCCGTGGCCGGGGTCCAGGACCACCCGCTGCAGCTTGAGCCCCAGCGCCCGTATCAGCGACCGCCTTCCACTGCTATCCCGGCTGGCCGCCACCGCGGGGGGCGGCGGCGGGGTGTCCGGCTTGGCTGATGCAGCGGGGCTGGTCCCTGGGGCCGCCGCAGTCTGTTTGGCCGGCGCTTCCGGGACCGCTGCAGTGGGTACGGGTGCGGCAGTAGTTGAGGCCGCAGCGGTGGTTGAGCCCGCGGCAGTGGGCGCTGGCTCGGCAGTGGTTAAGGTCGCGGCAGTGGCGGGCGCGGCGGGCCGCAGCTCGATGATCAGCCGGTCGGGATGGCGCAACTGCGACACGCTGTAATCCACCGGCCGGACCAGATCGAGGACGATCCGGACCACCCCCGGCTTCGTATCGGCGACTCGGATCTGCTTCACCAGCGCATC
>JBLNBX010000034.1:0-10523 GCA_050260275.1 bacterium | reverse complement strand
GGAGTAAAAATTACACAAGAGCATCGGCCGGCCGGAGCACCGTCCCACTACATTGTTGGACTTGCGCACCCTCGCGCGTCCGGCACGCGGCGTGCTGCGTACCGCGCCCTTTGACTGCAGGTGCCCCCAGCTATGCAGACGTGCATGACGGCTCACGCCGGCAGTATTGCCAAGGCGATGCCGCCGGTCAACGTTCTCGTGGTTTCTTCCTTCCCGCGCGATCACTCCCAGTTACGATCCATTCTTCCCGCACCTGCCTGGCACGTCGATTGCGTATCTTGCGGGCGGGATGCCCTGCGCTACCTGTGGCGCAACCAGGTGGCACTCCTGATCTGCGACGAGACGCTTCCTGACGGCACCTGGCCGGAGCTTCTGGAAGAGACCTCTTTTCTGGAGCCACGGCCGGCATTCATCATTGCCGGTGAGGCGGCGGGTGGCTGGTTGGGCTGCGGACCAAACGCTGCCGGCTGGATCGCGAAGCCGTATCGCCGCGAACAGGTGCTGGCCGCGGCGATGGCGCGGGTTGGATCGGAGGTATACGGGTGGCCGGTGTGTGGCTGAAACTGAGACGTTTCTGGTGCAGGCTGGCGCACGCTAGCCCCTCATGGCCCGTTCACGGCCGCTACGTGTGCCATAAGTGCGGGCTTACGCACCCTGTCGACTGGGGCTCCTGGGGCCGGTAGTCCGGCATCGTCCGCAGCGTGCGCCGCGGTCGGGACGCCCCGCCGTGCGCACACGAGTTCCTCAACCAGACCGAGCGCCTCATCAGCCGTTTGGGCACGGCGAGCCACGCACGCTACGCAACCATCGCTTTTGTGGATAGCCAATTCGGGGCGGGGAAGCGAGGCCGCAAAACAAGAAAGGTTCCAGGCGACCCACGGACGGTGTCTCCCCCCGGCCGGCATGCACGGCCTCGGGATGGGGGCCGGTACATCAGCCTCGCCAGCGCACCGCGTGCTCCCCGTCCCCGCTTTTGGCGATCACGGTTCTTCGCACAACGGCGCTGTGGCGCGCCTTTCGCGGCCGGACCGGCGCTCGAGGCTGTCGCTCGCTCCTTCCCGGCCGCGCTTCCACACGGCCAGGAGATCTCTGCGAGCGCCTGCCTCTTCGCTTCCGTGACGAATCCGCTTCCTGGGCCCGTTCGGCTTCGAACTTCACTCCTCGCTCAGAAGCGGGGAGGATCAACGCTCGCTGCCCGTTGCCCGGGAGTTCAGATCCGGCGCTTCCGGAGTCGTTACCGCTCCGGAAAGCCCGCCTCGACGTAACGTCCAGTTCCTGTCACTCCACGCCCGCCACCAAAATGAATGCGGTATCAGCACGCTTCAACGTTACAGGAACCCGGCTCGTTCCGCCCGGCTCCACCGTTCCATGAACCTCCTGGAACCTCGTTCATGATGCAATGCGAGGCGTTCTTTGTCAAAACGAAAAACGTGGTCTGCGCGGCGTGTTCAACAAGAAATTTCGCTCACAGTTTTCATGCGGTTGTGAGCGCGCGGCTGCGGAAAAAATGTGGATAAACTGTGGACGGCCGCCGATGTTCGAAGCGTCCGGCGCACAATGGCGCGCGGCTCACCCGAGAAGCGCCCTAAGCCCGGCCTCGTCGAGCACGGTTACGCCCAGTTCATGCGCCTTCGTGAGCTTTGAGCCCGGCTTGTCGCCTGCGACAACGTAGTCCGTAGCCTTACTGACAGATCCGGATACCTTGCCTCCGGCGGCCTCGATTCGCGCTTTGGCCTCCTCGCGTGTCCACGTGGGCAGAGTTCCCGTGAGCACGAAAGTCTTGCCGGCGAGTTTCCCTGACTTCTTCGGCGCTGCGTGCTCGACCTGCACACCGGCCTTGCGCAGCCGCTCGATAAGCTCGCGGTTGCGCGGCTCGGCGAAGAACTCCACGATGCTGCGCGCCACCTACGGCCCCACCACTTCGGCGGCCTGCAGTTCCTCTTCGCTCGCGTTTGCAATTGCATCGAGGCTGCCGAACTGCTCGGCAAGGAACTGCGCCGTGCGCTCACCGACGAAGCGTATACCCAAAGCGGTCAACAGCCGCTGCAGCGGTTGCTGTTTGGAAGCCTCTATGTTGCGAATCAGCTTCGCAGCGGACTTGGCGGCCATGCGCTCGAGACCCGCGAGCTGATCCTGAGTCAGCTCGTAGATGTCGGCAACGCTCTTCACGAGGCCGCGTTCGACCAGTTGATCCGCGAGCTTGTCGCCCATGCCGTCGATGTCCATCACGCCTCGCGCGGCGAAGTGCAGAATAGACTGCCTGAGACGCGCCGGGCAGTTCGTGTTAATGCAGCGCCGGGCCGCTTCGCCCTCCTCGCGGACCACCTTGCCTCCGCAGACAGGGCAGGCGACGGGCATGATGAATGGCCGCCGGTTCTCGCCCTCCCTCACCACGCGCACCACCTTGGGAATGACGTCGCCGCTGCGCTCGATGAGCACCGTGTCGCCCATCTGGACGCCGAGCCGGGCGACCTCGTCCTCGTTGTGGAGCGTCGCGCGAGAGACCGTGACGCCGCTCACCTCCACAGGACGAAGGAAAGCGACCGGCGTGAGCGCGCCTGTCCTGCCCACGTTCACGTCGATCTTCTCGACCACGGTCTCGGCCTGCCGCGCGGCGTACTTGTAGGCGATGGCCCAGCGGGGCGCTTTGGCCGTGCGGCCGAGCCTGTTCCACTGCTCCACGTCGTTCAGTTTCAGCACCACGCCGTCAATCTCGTACTTCAGCCGCTCGCGTTTCTGCTCGTACTCCGCGCAGAAGGCGAGCGCCTCTTCGAGGCCGCGGCACGGGCGCCAGTCCGGCACGCGGAAGCCCATGCGTTCGAGCGTGCGCATGGTTTCGGCGTGCTGTTTCAGATACGTCTGCCCGTTGACGAGGATGAAGTACGCGTAATAGTGCAGCCGCCGCGCGGCCGTGATCGCGGGGTCGAGTACTCTTATCGAGCCCGCAGCCGCGTTCCGGGGATTCGCGAACTGCGGCTGGCCTGCCAGTTCGCGCTCCGCATTGAGCCTCTCGAAGGCGTCGCGGTTCATGACGACCTCGCCGCGAATCTCGATCTCTGGAACGTCCACTTCGATGTGGAGAGGCAGCGAGCGGATGGTGCGCGCGTTTTCCGTGACGTCCTCGCCGGTGATGCCGTCGCCGCGCGTCACCGCGCGTTCCAGCACGCCATTGCGGTACGTCACCGCCATCGAGAGCCCGTCGAGCTTCAGCTCGGCAACGTAGCTGTACGGCTCTTCGCCGAGTCCCTGGCGCACGCGGCGGTCGAACTCGCGCAGTTCGGCCTCGTTGAGCGCGTTGTCGAGGCTGAGCATGGGCGAGCTGTGGCTCACCTTCACGAACCCTTCGCGAGGCCGGCCGCCCACGCGCTGGGTGGGCGAATCGGGCGTCACCAGTTCCGGGTGCGCGGCTTCGAGCTCGCTCAGGCGGCGCATCAGAGTGTCGTACTCGGCGTCGGTGATCTCGGGCCTGTCGAGGACGTAGTACAGATGCTCGTGCCGGCGGAGTTCCTCGCGCAGGCGCTCGATCTCGAGCTTTATGTCCGTTGCCATCGGGCTCTATTATAGGGATTGAGTGCGCCGCGGTTGCGGCGCATGGAGAGGTTCCACCATCGCTACCTACCGTTCGGCTGCCCTGATTTACAACCCCTGCGCGGGACGTCTGCGCGGCGCACGTGTCGCCCTCGTTGAACGCATCGCGAGTGCCCTCACAGAAGCCGGCCACGGCGTCACGATCATGCCCACCGGCTGCCCTGGCGACGGTACGCACCTTGCGCGGAACGCCGTGGAGAACGGGGCGGACCTGATCATCTCCGTTGGCGGTGACGGCACTCTCAACGACGTGATCAATGGCGTCGCGGGCAAGCCCGTACCCGTGGCGATACTCCCCGCGGGTACCGCGAACGTACTCGCGCGAGAGGTCGGCATCGGCACGGACCCGCTTCGCGCGGCACGGAGTGTTTCCTCGCTGGTTCCGCGCCGGATCGCTATCGGCCTGCTCCGGGCGGAGGGCGAGGCTCCGCGCTATTTCGTGCTGATGGCTGGCGCTGGCCTGGACGCGCACATCGTCTACAACCTGAACCTCCCGTTGAAGTCGCGATTCGGGCAGTTCGCGTACTGGGTGAGCGCGTCGAAGGAACTCGTGCGCAGCCAGGACGAGTTCGAGGTGACCGTCAACGGCGTTCGCCGCCGCTGCACATTCGCGCTCGCCAGCCGCACGCGGCGGTACGCCGGATGGATGCAGGTGGCGCGCGGCGCATCGCTGATGAACAACAGCTTCGAACTGGTCTTATTCGAGGGCACGGCGACGCTCGGCAACTATAGCCGGTACTTCGGCGCGGTTCTCACTGGCCGCCTGCCCGTTCGCGGAATGCACGTGCTTCAGGCGGAATCCATCGTTTTCGAGCGGGACGGGGTAGACGTGCACGTGCAAGTTGACGGCGAGTACGCCGGCCGGTTGCCGGCGCGCGTGGACGTGGTGCCCGACGCGTTGACGCTGCTGGTTCCGCCGGAGTTTACTAAGTGATGTCCGGAGGCGCGGCTGCAGGACGCCGTGCGTCCGGCCGCTTACTCGCCAGGCGAGCGGACTTTAGGAACGCGAAGCCAAAGCAATGGATCCGATAACCCACACCCTGACCGGATTCGCGCTCAGCCGCGCGGGTCTGAACCGCCTGGCTCCGTACGCGCCCCCGATAGCGCTGCTTGCGGCCAACGCTCCCGATATAGATATCGTCGCCGCGCCATGGGGGGCCGCTACTTACCTTCAGTACCACCGCCATATCACTCACGCGATACTCGTTCTGCCCATCATGGCCGCGCTCTGCGTGCTCGTGGTGCGCCCATTTGCGCGCCGGAAGAAGTTCAAATGGCGCGGCGCGTTCATCATCGCTTGCGCCGGTGTTGCGTCCCACCTGCTGCTGGACTGGTTCACTGCCTACGGGGTCCGGCCTTTGCTGCCGTTTTCAGGACGGTGGATCTCGCTCGACATCATGCCGATGCCGGACCTGTGGATCTGGCTCGTGCTGCTTGCGGCGTGGGCCGCGCCCGCGTTGTCGCGCCTGGTGAGCTCGGAAATCGGCGCCCGCAAGACGCACGGACAGGGCTGGGCTGTTTTCGCGCTGATCGTGGTGTCTATCTTCACCTTCGGCAGATGGATTCTGCACGAGCGGGCCATCGCTGTCCTCGATTCGCGGCTGTACGACGGCGCTGCGCCGGTTCGCGTGGCTGCCATGCCCGATCCCGTGAATCCGTTCGCCTGGCGCGGGCTGGTGGAAACCGACGGGACGTACAGGCTCTACGATGTCAACCTGCTCGGTGACTTCGACCCATTTTCCGGCCGCGTTCTGCACCGCCCCACGCCCGGCGATCGCGAACGCGCCGCGCTCGACGCGATCTCGGGCACGACGGCATTTCGCGCGTTCCAGGGATTCGCGCGGTACCCGATGTGGAGCTTCACGCCGGAGGGCGACAACCTGCGAGTGGACGCGTGGGACCTGCGCTTCGGCGGCTCTGAGCGCAGGGCATTCCTTGCGACGGCGCTCGTCACGCCATCGGGGCGAGTGCTCGAGTCGCGATTCGATTTCCGCTAGGGGCAGATTCCGCCCGGCCGCATTTTGCGACAGTCGAATGCAACTGCTATACTGGCAGTGTTTTCCAAGACTGCGGGCGGTCAGCGTCTGCCCGATCAGCGAACCCAGGAACATTCATGCCGAAGTTGAAGACTCATCGCGGCGCGGCCAAGCGCTTTAAGAAGACGGGAACGGGCAAAGTGGTTCGCCGTCATGCTTTTGCGCGCCACATCCTGACGTCCAAGCCGAGAAAGCGGAAGCGCAAGCTGGGACAGAGCGTGGTGATGGACGCCGCGAATGCCAAACTTATCGAGAGGATGCTTCCGTATTAGGATTTTCCGGGCCGCCTTCCGAGTGAGCGGTCCGTAAACGGAGCGGACGGAGTGCGAGGCACGTACCCGTTCCGCCCAAGCCAGGAGGTCAAACGTGCCCAGAGTCAAACGAGGTCCGAAACGAAGAGCCAACCGGGCGAAGACGCTGAAGGCGGCGTCCGGATATTTCCTCACCAAGAGTAAGCTCACCCGTGCCGCGCAGGAGGCGGTCGAGAAGGCCGGCAGGTACGCCTACGTAGGCCGCAGGCAGAAGAAGCGCGATTTCCGTTCACTGTGGATCACGCGCATCAACGCCGGATGCCGCGCCGCGGGCATCTCCTACAGCAGATTCATCGCGGGTCTGAGAAAGGCAGGCATCGACCTGAACCGCAAGGTGCTCGCCGACCTGGCCTTGAACGACGAAGCGGGCTTTCGCGCGCTGGTGCAGAAGGCGCAGGCCGCCAGCTAGCCGCAGACCAGTCCGCTCTCGGATGAGCTGCAGGGGCCAAAGCCCCTTCCGTTGAGAACTCTATTCGGCACGGCTGAAGCTACGCCCTGATATGAACCAGTTTTGTGCCACCGCGGGCTGATGTGCCCCGAAAGGATCGGACCATGCCCGTTCGTTGGGGCTGAGTCTGCCTAGGGATCGCTAGCTCGGGCCTGATCCAGCCCGATCAAGAGTCTCGTATCAGGGCCCGACTTCAGTCGGGCCGATCACGGCCGCCACAAATGCGGGCTTCAGCCCCTGCATGGAACGTTGTCGATGGCAGCGGCTAAGCCCCTTTCTGGAAAGCCGCTTTCGGCACGGCTAAAGCCATGCCCTGATACGAACCTCTATGGCAGGGGCTGACCCAGACCATCATAAGATTCACGGTTGGGGGGCGGGCTTGAGCCCGCGCAGGGCTTCAGCCCTGCATGCGATGTGTGAGCCGCCGTGCGCTATGAGGGGCGGGCGTCAATACATCAGTCCCGTCTTCGCCGCGCGAAACATCTGGGCCGTGCGCTCCTGCACGAGTACCCAGAGTGAGTAGACTCCTATAGCCGTGCCGATAGGCACGTTGAGCAGGTTAATCGCGGCGAGGACGATGCCCAGAATGCGGGCCCACTCGCGGTAGGTCAGAATACCCCAACCGGCGAGAAGCAGGGGAATAGACGTGACGGCGACTATGATGAAAATCACGAAGCCGATCACTCCCAGGATCGGAACGGCGACTTGGGCCTCCGGATCGCCTGACGCGCCGACGATCCCAGCGATGCCGCCGAAAGCTAACAGGATCGCGAGGGCGATGAGAACGCCAAACGCGCCCATGATGATGTTTAGTATCCCAACCGCCCTAATGTGCCCTTCCATGCGGCCTATGATACGCGAATCGGGCGCAGAGCGCGTGCGACCGCCGCGGCCATCTCTGACGTCTTAGCCTGCCCGCCCATGTCGTAAGTGCGAACCTCGCCCTTCTCTATGACCCTGGCGACAGCGCCTTCGATCTCAGCCGCCTTGCTGTTTTCGCCGAGCCACTCGAGCATCATCTTCGCCGCGAGGATCGCTGCAAGCGGGTTCACCTTGTCCTGCCCGGCGTACTTCGGCGCGGAACCGTGCGTCGGCTCGAAAACCGCGTAGCGGTCGCCGATGTTGCCGCTGTACCCGAAGCCAAGCCCGCCAACGAGCTGCGCGCAAAGGTCGGAGAGTATGTCGCCGAACAGGTTCGTCGTGACGATGACGTCGTAGTTGTTCGGGTTCTTAAGGAGCCACATACACATGGCGTCGACGTTCGCCGTATCGAGCTGGATGTTCGGGTAATCCCGCGCGACCTCGCAGGCGGCGTCGAGAAACACCCCGCAAGTGGCCCGCAGCACGTTGGCCTTGTGAACGGCTGTCACCTTCCGCCGGTTGTTCTTTGCCGCGTACTCGAAAGCCGCGCGCACGATACGCCGCGAACCGCCGGGCGTGATGGAGCGTATCGAGACCGCGGCGTCGCGGGGTATTCGCGCCATCGCCTTTTCGGCGTAGAACGACTCGGGCGCTTTCGCAAACTCCACCCCGATGTACATGCCCTCGGTGTTCTCGCGGAAGATAGCCAGGTCGATTGTATCCCGGTAATTGAGCGGGTTGCCCGGAAACGCCTTGCACGGGCGCAGGCACACATACAAATCGAGCAATTGCCGCATGCGCACGATCGGGCTGCGGTAAACGAATCCCTTGCCGCGCAACTCCGGGGCAAGTTCGGCGTCTGCCTCGCTCGCCGGTTTCGAGGTGATCGCACCGAAGAACGCGCAGTCCGTCGATTTCAGAAGGTCGATAGTGCGCTGTGGCAGGGGGTCGCCTTCCGAGCGCCAGAACTCCCATCCGATGTCGCCGTGAATGTATTCGGCCTCGAAACCCGCGGCGTCGAGCACGGTGCGCGCGGCGTCGCACACCTCCACACCCACCCCATCTCCGGGAAGCCAGGCAATGCGGCGTTTCATGGGGATGCGAACCTCTTCTTCAGATATGGGATGAGCCCGCCGGCGGCGAGCAGTTCGGCGGCCTTCGCATCGAGCGGCGCGCAGGTGTAAGTGCGGTCCGTTGCGACGTCAATGATGCGGCCGGCGGCCAGGTCGATCAGCAGGTCGTCGCCCTGCTGAAGTTGCAGGGCGGAGTCCGATACCACCACCGGCAGTCCGAGGTTGATGGAGTTGCGGAAGAAGATGCGCGCAAACGATACGGCGATCACCGCGCTCACCCCTGCATACTTCAGCGCCGCGGTGGCTTGCTCGCGGCTCGATCCGCAACCGAAGTTCTTGCCCGCTACGATGATGTCCCCGGGCCGGATCTGCGCGCGCAGTTCGGGATAGGCCAGCTCGAAAAGGTGCTCAGGCGTCTTCTCGCGGTCGGTGATGTTGAGGTAACGGCCCGGGTAGATGATATCCGTGTCGATGTTGTCGCCCAGGCGAACCGCAACGCGCCCGCGCAAACGCATAGTGGAGCCGCTCATGCTCTCGCCTCCTCGCCGCGCCCTGCAATCGCGGCCGGGTGAACGATCTCCCCGGCAATCGCGGACGCCGCAACCACGGCCGGAGATCCCAGGTACACCTGCGAATCCTTGCTGCCCATTCGGCCAATGAAGTTGCGGTTGGTGCTCGAGATGCACACCTCGCCCCCTGCGATGATGCCTTGGTGCACGCCTACGCACGGTCCGCAGCCGGGCGGGTTCACCATGGCTCCCGCCTCGATCAGCGTTTGCAGGTAGCCGAGGCGGATCGCCTCCAGATAGATGCGCTGTGATGCGGGAATCACGATCAGCCGCGTGCGCGGATGCACCGTGCGGCCCGCCAGCACGCGCGCCGCGGCTTCGAGATCTTCCAACCGCCCGTTCGTGCAGCTTCCGAGCACCGCCTGGTTCACCTTCGTGCCCGCTACCTGCGATACCGGGCGCACGTTATCCACGGAATGCGGGCACGCGATCTGCGGCTCGGGCACGTCCTCCGCCAGATTGATGCTCAGCACGCGCTCGTAGCGCGCGCCGGGATCGGGTTCGTACTCGGGTCCCGGCGTGATGTCACGGCCGGCGTCGTGGAGCCACGCGGCGAGTGTGTCGTCCACGGGCGTGAACGCCACCTTCGCGCCCATCTCCATCGAAAGGTTCGCGAGGACCATGCGCGACGCCACCGACATGGCGCGCACGGCCGGCCCGTCGAACTCCACTGCCCGGTAGTCCGCGCCGTCGGCGCCTAGTTTGCCGATGATGTGCAGGATCAGGTCCTTCGCCGAAACGAACGGTGCGAACTCGCCCGAAATCTCGATGCGGAAAGTCGAGGGCACCTTGAACCACAGGCGGCCCTCGGTCCAGACGCCGGCCATCTCGGTTGCGCCGATGCCGGTGGCGAAGGCGCCGAAAGCACCGGCTGTGGTGGTGTGCGAATCGGTCCCGACCACCACCATCCCGGGGCCGATGTGTCCGCGTTCCGCCAGCACCTGGTGACATATGCCGCCGCGTCCCACGTCGTAGAAGTTGCGGATGCCTTGGGCGGCGACAAACTCGCGAATGGCCTTATGGGTGGCTGCGGTCTTCTCCGATTCGGCCGGAACGCGGTGGTCGAGGATGATGACGATGCGCTCCGGATCCCACACGCGCCTCACGCCGATCTCCTGGAAACTCTTGCGAACGAGATCGGCGTTCTCGTGCGAAAGCGCCACGTCGATTTCGGCCACCACTATCTCGTCGGGCGAAACTGATTCCCGGCCCGACGCCCGCGCCAGTATCTTCTCTACCCGCGTCATGCAACCCCCCCCCCCCCCCCCCCTCGTTCGGTCAGGCCTGCACGGAGTACTTCTCCTCGATAACAGCGCGGGGCAGGTACTCGTTCTCTCGCGCGCGATACTCCGGCAGGCCGACAAAGTCGGTGTAATCTTTGAACGCGCTGACCAGGTCCGTCCGGCCGGCCAGCAGGCCGTCTGGCGACGCCTTCAGCGCCTCGAAAAACTCCTTCAGCGCGCGGTGCACTACGAGTATCGACGCCACCGGAATGCTTACGCGCGCGACGCCCAGACGCGCGAGTTCCGGTATCGGCACGAGCTCTGTCTTGACGCCGGTGACGCCGTCCATCACGTTCACGGAGACCAGCCCGTGCACCTCCCAGACGGCGCGCTCGATATCGGCGCGGGTCCGGA
>JBLNBX010000033.1:0-35856 GCA_050260275.1 bacterium | reverse complement strand
ACTCACGGCCGCGCTTCGCTCCGTCAGCTACGTCGTTAACGCAAGTAGGGCAGAGGTAGAAACCGCCATTGAGCCTGACGAGATCGTCCAAAGGGAAGACGAGGACGACCGGCTTGCACGGGAACTGATTCGGCATGTTCACCAGCGGCAGAGCGCGAAGTAAGCCGGGCGAGGTGCGCCGCATACTTATCCTGCGGCTCAGCTCGATGGGCGACATTATCCACACGCTTCCTGCGGCAGCCACGCTGAAGCATAGCTGGCCGGGAGCGCAGCTCACCTGGGCTGTTCACAGGCGCTGGCTCCAATTGCTCGAGGGCAATCCGTTCATTGACAGGCTCATTCCCATCGACCGCAGCAGCGTGCGGGGCATTTTCGAAGCGATGCGCGCGCTTGGCCGCGAACGCTACGATATCGCAGTCGATTTTCAGGGGTTGATTCAGTCCGCGCTCGCCGGAACGGTGGCGCGGCCCGAGCACCTGTTCGGCTATCACCAATCGCAGGTTCGTGAACGCCTGGCCGCGCTGTTCTATTCCGATCGCGTCCTGGTTTCCGCGACACACATCGTGGACCGCCACCTCGAACTCGCCCGTGCGGCTGGAGCGTCCACCATACTGCGGCAGTTCCCCCTCCCCGAGGGCCAGCCGGAGGGCAGACTCCCCACCGGGCCATTCGTGTTGGCCAGTCCGCTGGCCGGTTGGATGGGAAAGCAGTGGCCGCTGGAGCGCTATGCCGCGCTGGCCGCGCGGGTCCGCGCCGAGCTGGGAATGGAGCTCGTCATCAACGGCGCACCCGGCTCCGAGGACGCGCTGGGGAGTATTGCCGGCGCGCGCGTCCACATCTCGGGCATCCCCGGGCTGATCTACGCCACGCGCCGCGCCGCAGCCGTGGTCGGCATCGATAGCGGCCCTCTTCATCTGGCCGCTGCCCTCTGCAAGCCGGGAGTCGCCATCTTCGGCCCCACCGACCCGGCGCGCAACGGTCCCTACGGCTCGACGTTTACCGTGCTGCGCGACCCTAGCGCGGTGACCACCTACAGGCGCCGCTCCGAATACGACGCGAGCATCCTACGCATCGACAGTGACGCCGTCTTCGAGGCCCTGAAAGCGCGGGTGACCTCGCGGAGGCTCGCCTGATGCGGCGCTACTGGTTCCCTAAGCGATATGCCGACACTGTGGCGCGGATGCGCGTGCCTGGCGGCTTTCTGCTCGTGGCCGCGTTCGCATGGCTGTCGCAGCCATCCGCCGCGTCGCTTGCGGCCGGATTGCCCGTGGCGGTGCTTGGCCTGGCGCTGCGCGCCTGGGCAGCGGGGCACTTGGCGAAAAACGAGCGTCTGGCCACCAGCGGCCCGTATGCGCATCTGCGGAACCCGCTGTACCTCGGCACACTAATCGTCGCGGCGGGACTGGCACTCGCGGCTCAGAGTTGGTTGCTGGCGGCGCTTTTCGCGGCTGTATTCGGGCTGATCTACCTTCCCGTCATCGAGTTGGAAGAGCAGCACCTGAGGAAGCTGTTTCCGGAATACGAAGCCTACGCTTCGAGGGTGCCGCTGCTGTGGCCGCGGCTGCGCGCTGGCGGGAGCAAGGCAGGATTCCAGCTCCGGCTCTATCGCAAGAACGAAGAATACCAGGCAGCGCTTGGATTTCTCGCCGGCGCCGCCTGGCTGCTTTGGAAGGCTCTCGGCTGACGGGCTAGTTCGCCGGCTTGGCGAACTTCGCGTCGTCGATCTCCACGTTGTGCTTCATCTCCGTTAGGGCGATGCTTATCTCGCCCATCGGCAAAGTCTGCTTCATCAAGAAGGGCGCTTTGACGCCGTCCACTTCGCGGTAATCCGACAGGTCCACGGTAATCTCGATCTCGCCCTGATCGCTGGGCTGCTTCATCACCTGGCGGACAAGGCTAAAGTCGCTCGCGTCGAAAAACTGGGTCACCGGCTTGCCTTCGGTGGGGGTCAGCACAACGGCCCAGACCTCACGGTCGCCGATCTTCTCTTTGCCCCTGACCTCGGCTTTCGGGAACATCTCCTTCCACCTCAGGGCGGAGTGGAAGACGGCCTGGCGCTTGATCTGCGCCGCTTGTTCTCCTTCCAACTCGCGCAGCCCGAACTGCGGGTCCTCGGACCAGGCCACCTTGCCGTCGTACCCCTGCCGCACCTGGCCCATTTCCCCCAGCGTCATGATCATGAGGAACTTGTCCGGCGCCTTGGCATATGTTTCCACCCCTGCCGTCACGCCGCCCGCGAACTCGATGGTGGCAATTCCCTTGGAAACAGTGCTCGTCACCCTATCCACAGCCGCCCTGCCGCCGGAGAACTCGATCGATTTTTCGATGATCTCGTCGGCGGTCATCGCGGTCTGCTGTGCCGAAGCTAGTCCGGCAAGAACGATTGATACTGCGAATGCGGCTGCGCGCATATTCCTCCTGCCCGTCAAGGGCGCTGAACCGATTACAGCGGCGCGAAGTTCGATCGCCGGGTGCTACTTTGACGGTTTTGCAAACACCGTGTCCTCGATGGGCACGTTGTTGTTGATTTCGGTCACCTCTATTATCAGATCGCCCATCGCCGTCGATTGCCGTATGGTGAAGGGGAATTTCACGCCCTGCACCTCCCGGAAATCTGACAGCTCGGTCGTGACGTCGTACTCTCCCTGATCGTCGATGATGGGCACGACGTTCTTGACGGGCAGGAACGTTTCCGCATCTATGTACTCGGTGACCGGCTTGCCGGATTTCGGGAACAGCGTCAGCACCCACGCCTCGCGCCCGTCAAGTACCTCTTTCCCCTTTACTTCGGCGTGCGGGTAAATCTCCCGCCATCTCAACTCAGGCTGGAAAACCGCTAGCCGTTTTGCTTGCAGAAGCCGTTCGCCGCTGAACTCCTGAAATCCCCCATCAGGCGTTTCGTTCCAGGCGATCGAGCCGTCGCAGCCTTCCTTGATCTGGCCATATCCGTCGACCGTGGTGACGCTCGCGCGCTTGTCCGGCGCCTTCATGTAGATGACGGACGAAGCGGTGAGGCCGGCGAAAGTAACGTCGATTTTGGACTTTATCACCGTACTCGTGATTTTTTCGAGTGCGGCGCGGCCACCGAGGGCCTCAATCGACTTGTCCATGATCTGCTCCACCGTGAGCGCCGCTGGTTTAGCGGACTCCTGGGCCCAGGCCGCCCCGGTAAGCGCCAGGGCGATCGCGAGAACAGCGTTCATGCTTGCCTCCGTTGGTCCAGAGTACTGCTTCCCGGGCTGCGGTCCACGGACCGCCGCCGGTGACTTATGGTGAGATTGTACTTTGTGCAGGCCTTCACAGTGCCGGCTGAAGATACGGGAAAGCGCGTCGATTTGTTCCTCCAGGAGCGCCTTCCCGAATACAGCCGCTCTCGCATACAGCAGTGGATCCGGGACGGCCGCGCGCGCGTCGGGGGCGTGCCGGTAAAGCCTTCCCTGCGCTTGCGCGGAGGCGAAACCGTCGAGGTCGAGCCCGCCGAGCCGCCGCCCCTGCGCGCCATCCCGGAGGCGCTGCCCGTGCATGTGCTCTATGAAGATGATGATGTCGTCGCGGTCGACAAGCCAGCGGGCATGGTCGTCCACGCGGGAGCAGGTGTGCGCATGGGTACCCTGGTGAACGCGCTCCTGCACCGCTTCGGCGCGCTCTCGGAAGCGGCGGGCGAACTGCGCCCGGGAATCGTGCACCGGCTCGACCGCTATACCAGCGGCGTGCTGCTGGTTGCCCGCAATGACGCCGCGCACAGGGCGCTGGCAGCGCAGTTCTCCTCGCGGACTGTGGAAAAGGTCTACATCGCTCTCGTCCGCGGGCGAGTGAAAGCTGAAACCAGTCGCATCGAGAAGCCAATAGCGCGCGACCGCATCCGGCGCACGCGCATGACCGCCCGCCTGTCCTCCGGGCGCTCCGCCGTGACGGAGTACCGCGTGCTGCGCCGGTACGAGGACTTCTCGCTGCTAGAGGTTCGCATACGCACCGGCCGGACGCACCAGATCCGGGTTCACATGGCCAGCATCGGCCACCCGGTCGCCGGCGACAGGCTGTACGGAGCGCCTCCCCATCCGTCGGGGCGCTTCTTCCTGCATTCGCATCGCATAGGCTTCCGCCAACCTACTACCGGCGAGCCGGTTACGGTGATTTCGCCCCTTCCGCCCGATCTCGAAGCCTGGCTTGAAACGCTCGTGCCGGCGCCGATGACTGATCCTTAATGGCGGAGGGCGCCTATAATCGTTACGAGGTTTGTATGAGACTGCTCCTCGCCGTATTTCTGGCTGTTGCCGTGGTGTTTCCTGGCCTTCTGGCGCAGCAGCCGGTCCAGCCTCTCGCTTCGCAAGCGGATGACGACACCCGCATCTCCGTTGACGTCACACGCGTTAACGTCCTGTTCACTGTGACGGACAAACGCGGGCGCTTCATCACCGATCTCACGAAGGATGACTTCGAGATCATGGAGAACAAACGGCGCCAGCAGATCATGGAGTTCACGGCCGAGAGCGATCTGCCGCTGCGCATGGCCATCCTCGTCGACACCAGCAACAGCATCCGGGACCGCTTCCGCTTCATCCAGGAGGCGGCGATCGAGTTCCTCGACAGCGTAATGCGGCCGAAAACAGACGCCGCGCTGGTGGTGAGCTTCGACACTAGTGCGGAACTCGTATCCGACCTCGACAGCGATCCTCAGGTGCTCGCTTCCAAGATCCGCGCCTTGCGGGCCGGCGGCGGCACTTCTCTCTTTGACGCCATCTATTTCGCCTGCCGCGACAAACTCGGAAAGGATCAGCCGCGGCATAAGTTCCGCCGCGCGATGGTCGTGCTCAGCGATGGCGACGATAACCAGAGCCGCGTCACGCGCGACCAGGCGCTAGAGATGGCCCAGAAGGCGGACGTCGTCATCTATACGATCTCAACCAACATCAGCCGCATCGAGACCGACGGCGACAAGGTGCTGAAGTACCTGGCCGCCGAAACCGGCGGCGTGGCGTTTTTCCCGTTCAAGGTGGAGGACCTTGCTCAAAGTTTCGCGAACATCGCCAACGAGCTGCGCCACCAGTACAACCTGTACTACCGCCCCGAGCCGATGAAGACGGACGGCTCCTACCAGGAAATCCGTATTCGCGTGAAGGGCCAGAAAGGCTTGGTGGTCCGCGCCCGCAAGGGCTACTACGCCCCCCGGATGTAGCGCTGTCAAGAAGGCGAATCTACTCGTTCCTGAGCGCGGCCACCGCATCGGCCCGGGCTGCGCGCAAAGCGGGATTGGCCCGCGCTAAGCACAACTGCAGGCACGGCCCTGCCCGCGAGCGCCAGCGCGTGACGGCGGCGACAGCGCGGGAATTCCCTCTCATTTCAGATACCAGCGGCAGCCGTTAAGGGAATTGACTCACGGGAAATACCCGGCCGCGGGCCGGTGAAGGAGGGGCGAAGAAAGAGCGGCGGCGGCGAAACATTTTCGGGTACAATGGAGCGCTGATGGACGAGAAGGAACGCGCGCGCGCGCTCAGCGCTACGCTGGGCCAGATCGAGAAACAGTTCGGGAAGGGCTCCATCCTGCGGCTCGGCTCGAGGGAGGCGGTGCAGCCGGTTGCTGTGATCCCCACAGGGGCTATCTCCCTCGATTTGGCACTGGGCGTGGGCGGCTTCCCGCGCGGCCGTATCATCGAGATTTTCGGTCCGGAATCCTCCGGCAAGACCACCGTCGCGCTGCACGTCGTCGCGAGCGCCCAGAAGACCGGCATGGCCGCCTTCATCGACGTTGAACACGCGCTCGATCCCGTTTACGCGCGGAAACTCGGTGTGGACGTCGATAACCTCCTCGTCTCGCAGCCGGACTACGCCGAGCAGGCGCTCGAGATCGCCAGCGCGCTGATAAACTCGGGCTCGATCGATGTCCTGGTCGTCGACTCCGTGGCCGCGCTCGTTCCCAAGGCGGAACTGGACGGCGAGATGGGCGACGCGTTCGTGGGCGTTCAGGCGCGGCTCATGTCGCAGGCGCTGCGCAAGCTCACGGGCATCGTTTCCAAGTCGAATACTTGCCTGATCTTCATCAACCAGATCCGTGAGAAGATCGGCGTGATGTTTGGCAATCCGGAGACGACCACCGGCGGCCGCGCGCTCAAGTTCTACGCGACTATTCGAGCCGACATCCGCCGCGTAGCCGCGCTGAAAGACGGCGACACTGTGATCGGCAACCGCACGCGCGTGAAGATAGTGAAGAACAAGGTGGCCGCGCCGTTCCGGGAGGCGGAGTTCGACATCCTCTACGGGGAGGGCATCTCGCGCGAGGGCGACCTGATCGATCTCGGCGTGGCGCAGAATGTCCTCGAGAAAAGCGGCTCCTGGTACAGCTACAAGGGAGACCGCATCGGCCAGGGCCGCGAGAACGCGCGCACGTTCCTGAGGGACAACCCCGACGTTGCGGTGCGCCTGGAGATCGAACTGCGCGAGAAATTGGGCATGCCGCGGATCCCGGCCCCCGACGCCGCGGCTGCCGAGCCGCCCAAGCCCGCTCCGGCTGCTGCCGGCAAAGGCAAGTAGAGCACCTGGCGGAAGGCAGCTCCCGAGTTTTTCTGGGTAGAGCCCTGAGTCCGCCGAGGTGCCTCGGGCTACCGCCTGCGGGGCCTGGCTGCTTGTGCGCGCGCCGGACCTGTTCCGGGGGCGCTTTCAAGCTCCATCGCATCCTGAAGGGAGGCCAGAGGGACTGGGGACTGGACTTCGGCCCCAGGCTAACTGGTGGTGTGAGTGTCGGAGGCATACTGAGCTCCCCGCATCCGTTGCCGGGCCGGTCTTGTTGGATATGTGGCTGCAGTGGCCAAAGCGCGTGTCTCGCACGCGCGCTACTTGAGTTCGATCGCTTCGAGACCCAGCCCCAGCAGACGCGTATCGCCTCCCTCACCAAAGGACGCCGGCGAGCGCGGCTGATCGATCTCGAACACGAGTTGGAGGTCAGTGCCGCCCGACCAAACGGAAGGCGGCAAGACGATCTCAACATTGCGAGCGGGATTGGGCAGCGAGAATTTCCAGTTCGTGATCGGGATATTGTTAGCTGAAACCGCCACCGACAAATCCGGGTGCTTGGGAGAGATAAACCACCTGACGCGAGCTGCCAGATGGATGGGCCTCGTGGGAGGAGACGGGACCGAAAAAGAGATGGTCGCAAAGCGGGAGTCGGTCCACACCCCCCACGGCTCGATTCCAGACCATCCCCAGCCGAGGTAGACTGCGGCTTCTGGGTTGCCGCCGAACACGACGGGGGTGCCTATTCGCAGCTCCGGCGCATTGATTCGACGCCAGCTGGATAGAGATGTGATGGGCCCCTCGATCGCAAACCACTGGACCCCCGGGATGGTCTCGGCCTTCCAAAAATCATCGGACCACTGATACCCGACGTGTACTCGCCGCGTCTGGCCGCGCGGCCGTCCGAGCGGCACGCCAGGGAAACCTGAGCACGCTCCGGTTTCCTCGCAGACAGTTGCAGCGAGATCGGACAACTGAACCTGGGCGGAGCTAAACTCCAGAGCTCCGCGCCTGTTCTTCGGTTTCCACAAGAGAAGCGGGTTCGCCGCGCCCACAATCCCTAGCCAACCCGAGGCACTCATATGGGTGTCGCCTGGCGAAGGATACTCGCCGTGATCTCCTATGACGAAAATCTCGGTGTTGTCGTAAATCTCATGTTCTTTGAGACTCGCCAGGATAGACACGACCGCGCTAATTGCACAGCGGCACTGTGGAAGCATATTGTTACGGTTGGCTTGTTCGGGCTTTGGGAGCGGCCTGCAGTCTGGACCCAGATAGACCGGCGGATGGGACGTCATCACGTGAATCAGTTTGGCTGTCGGCGCCTGCGATGATGTGTTCACATTCTCTGCAAATATCTGAAGCGTCTGTAAATCTCGGCTGGCCCAATCGGAGGCTTCGGCCGGGTGATCCCGATTCTGAAACAGGCCTGAACCGTTGTTGAACACTGTCCTTTTCAGCGCTGCTGGGGCTACCCTGACCAGCGCAACATCGAGCAAGCGCTTGTACTCGCTTCTGCGGCTGGCGGAAGTGCCTTGACCGTACACGGCTTGTGCTGGAAAGCACTGCGCGCCCGCTGCGCATCCGGTACCGCCTACTGCAGTAGTGTCGTAGCCGGCGTTTGCGAGCGCAGCGAAGAACGAGCCTGCGTGAACATCCTCCGCGTAGATAGCAGACATTTTCCTCTTGCCGTCGTAGATCTTCCCCGAGTGTATGGCGGGCAGCGCCAGATACGTGCTTCTGGCAGGACCAACCGTATCAGGGAAGAATTGGAATCCATCGAGGTCACGCCTGAGCCGGGAGTCTTCCTCGAGTATGCTGGCGAAAACGTCTGATTGAAATGTGTCGAGGATGATCACGAGCACATTGCTCGTCTTTGAGAAGCTGAAGAGCGGAGCGACATTAGCACCTGAAGCATCTGAGGGGCGGGAAACCAGCTTCGGCGCTGAAGACACTCTGGAATACGCTGTGCCGAGCGCCGCTATGTTCAGTATCAGCACGGGCACGATTGCGGTCCGGGGCGCCCGGATCGCCAGCACTAGTGCGGCAGCACCCGTAAACAGCAGCGCTACGGTCGAAAGAAGGGTGAAACTCAGGGGAACGTTCAGCTCTATGGTCCGGCCATCCAGCGGACCCATCTTCAGAATCAGCAGATAGCCCGAAGTCCACACGAGCGCTGCGGCCACGAACCATGCACGCGCCCAGGCCCGCACCAGACGCGCCCACGGCAGCAGGAGCGGGACGGCGAGCAGCACAGGGATGGCCGCTATGCCCGCCACCGAACGCAGCAGCTCGCCAAACGCATAGTGGAAGTCCTGCGCGCTTCCCGCGTAGATGTCCGCCGGCAGATACAGCAGCGGGACGCCGCACGCAAGCGCAATCGAACAGATCCCCAGCACGCGGTGCCAGGCAAGCCGTTCCTTCGTCTTTGCCGGACTATCGCTCATACCAGAAGAGGTGGCGCGTGTGGACGGGCAATTGCGTTCGCCGCACGATGCGTGCCCGTGCGCTTAGCGCCTGCTCAAAGCTCGCCAGTGTGTAATCGTCGAAGATGTCTTCGCGCAGCGCGAGCATCCTCTGAACCGTCGGATCCTGCTTCTCGACGAACTCGACCACGCCCGAACGCCCTAGGCCGGTCAACCAGTCGAGGAACGATGGAATGGGCACGTTTCGCGCGATTGTCAGATGGTGCTCGAATGCGAGCGCCAGCACAGCGTCGCAAGGGCCGCGTTCCAGTATGCCCGCACGTTCGGCTTGCCTCCACCCCTGCCGCGGGCTCGGGTTCGCGGCATCGAGCAGAAGCGGCAGGAAGGCTGCGCGATGCTCCCGGCTGCGGCGGAAAGCCTCGTCGAGCGCGCCCCGGTCGAAGTCGAAACCAACGACGTACTCAGCCCCGCACCGCAGGGCCGCCAGCGAGTACTCTCCCGCGTTGCATCCGAAATCCCACATCAGGCGCGGCTTCGTCGCCGTCACGAAATCGGATACGAACTCCATCTTGGCTCGCAGCGCCGGCTCATCATAGGTACGGCTCGTCTCGTAATCCGACCATGTGGACGCTTTCAGCCCCGCTGGGTTGAGCCCGCGTATCCACCTGAGTAGTTGTTTCAGCATGGATGCGAAACCTGCGCGTGGAAACCGGCGGCGCGCGGCCGCGGCCAGTTCGTCCGGCTTCTTCTGAGAGGCAGCCGACTGGAGGCGCGACTGCACGACAACATGCGCCAGAACCCGCCAGTCGAGTTTCGACCTCCAGGGCAGAACGCGCACGAGTTGATCGGCGGGGATGCCCTCCAGGCATCCGCGGTACCAGTTCTGGAACGGGATGCCCACAACGGCCTCAAGCAGAAGAGGGTTCAGGAATTGTTCGCAGAACTGCCGGTGTCCTAGCCATAGCTCCCCGTCGCGGTACCGCCTGAGCGAGGACACATCTATGAACACCGGGCGCGCGCCGCGGAACTGGATGTTGTACGCGGTGGCGTCGGTGAGTGTGGCGCCGTGCTCGAGCGCCGCCAGGTGCAATTCGAGATGGTGAATCGCCGCGCACTGGAGCGCCCTGAATGGCCACTCGTACGGATGGGAGATGAATGGAATGCGCGGGTGCCGGAGAACGAGCGCCGGGTCTGGAATGCCGTGCTCAAACGAAAACTCTCGCGGATCCGCCTCGGTGCATTCGATCAGGGCGCCCGATTCCACCAACGATTCGAGTGCGCCGGAGCCTTTCAGCCACCTGAATTCCTCCGCTCCGGAAACGGAAAGAACACGTATGATCTCGCCTTCTGCCTCGAAGACCCGGCCGGTGCGGTCGCGAAATGATGCGGGATGAGCGGCTGCGCGCGTCACCGGCTTAGCCATCACCCCGGCGCCGCCCGCCAGCCGCGCGTGCGATGAACCGGCGCAGCGAACGCCAATAACCGGCCACCACCGTCGCTGCGATCGCGATAGCGCCTAAGACGCCCTGGAGCAGGATGCTGCCTGCGCCGGGGTCGATATATGCCGCAGCGGTGGCGGGAAGGAGGAGCAATAATAACAGAGCAAAAGAACTCAACCCGAATAATTTGCGCATCGCCAAGAGCCCATCCTTGCAAGCGACTGATGAGTTTATCACATCGCGAATTGGCATGATTGAGTGGCGCTCAACAGCCGGAATTACGCCTCAATTCAGCATTCTGGCGTTCTCGCTTGTTTAGCTCGTACGCAACGAGGATCCGCCAAGTCTGATATCTGACGCAATATCGCGTTCATCCGCATTGCACCGCGCCGACTCGCCCGCCGCAAGCCGCTTCGTGAAACTCGCCGTCGGCTTTCGAGCCATGGCCGGCAGATAGCTACGCGGGCTTCTCGGTGCTGCCGAAGCGGGCTCATCGCGTGGCGGCCACTCTCCACGCCACAGGGTTAGGTTCGAGCCACGCCCATCCCGAGTACGTTACGCCTCTTGCACCGGTGAAGTAGTTCACGGTGGCTTGTCCTGTGGTGTCGCTCTGCCAGACGACATCCGGCGCGCCATCTCCGTTGAAATCTGCAAATCCGGCGATTCGCCATCCGGGAGTGGGATTCCCATACAGCCATGCCCATCCGGTTACCGTCGTTCCGGTAGGGCCGCCCAGGTAGTGGACCGTCGCGATGCGCGTAGCGTCCTCCTGCCACACTAAGTCCGCAATTCCGTCCCGATCAAAATCAGCCGCTCCCGCCAACGTCCAGCCCGGGACTCCTTCCGCGTTCAGCCATGCCCATCCTATCTGCGTTGTCCCTTTCGCGCCGCCAAAGTAGTTCACCGTGACCTGACGGGTCGTGTCGCTCTGCCAAACGACATCTGGGCGGCCGTCTGCGTTGAAATCCGCCACGGCTACGATGCGCCAGCCAGGGGTGGCTTGTGAGTACAGGTAGGACCAGCCCAACATAGTGGTTCCGCCGTCTCCACCAAAAAAGTCGATGATCACCTGGCGCGTGTCATCGTTCTGCCATAGCACGTCCGGCCAGCCGTTGCCGTCGAAATCGGCGAAGCCGACGATGCGCCAGCCAGGCACCGGGCTGGCAAACAGCGTCACCACACTCTCCGACGGGGAACCCTGCACGGGAGCGAAGTACTGCACCTTCGCCTGTCTTGCGTCGTTCTGCCACACGATCGCGGCATGTGCAGCGGAACCCAGCTTGACAACGAACCCATCGTAAGGGCCGGGCGCCACCGGCCCAAGGACTCCTGACGTCACGCGAAACTCGGCTGAAGACGTGTAACCCGCCGCAACCACCCCCGCTGCAACCGCCGCGATCCCGCGAATTCGGTCATCGCCTGCTCCTCCGAAGTAACTGGACCAGCTCAACGCAGAGGACGTCGTGTCGAGCAGAGCGAGAAAACCGTCGAATCCTCCCCCGGCAGTCTGCACGGCCGACTTTAGTGGAAAATCTGTCGAAGACGTGAATCCTCCGGCCCATATGCGTCCAGCGTCGGCCGGCGCGATGGCTAGCGCAGTATCGGAGCCGTTGCCGCCGAGGAACGTCGAGTATGTGACGCCCGCGGCAAAATCGAGAACCGAGACAAAGGCATCCCTGTCCGCCTTCTTCACGGCCTGAACGGCGCCGGCAGTAACAGGGAAGTCCGCCGATGCTGTAGATCCGGCCACAACGACGCGTCCGGCCCCGTCGAAGCGGACTGCGTAGATCTCATCCACGCTCGTTCCTCCGAGGTACGTGCGGTACCGCCAGGTGAGCGCCGCGGCGTCGAGACACGCCAGGAAACCGTCGGCCGAAGCGCCGCCTTTGCCGGGCAGCAGATTCGTAACGAGGTCCGTCGATGTGGTGGACCCGGCGATGCAAACGCCCTGCGTGGGGGAGTACGCGACGCCGTTCGCAACATCGCTGCCCGCCTTGCCGTAGAGCGAGGAAAAGGCCAGATTGCCGGATGCGCCGATTCGCGCGAGAAACGCATCGTAAGAACCGCCCGCGTGCGTTCGCTGCGGCGCCGTCGCCGTGGTCGGGAAAAGCAGCGAGGACGTGTAGCCCGTCACCCACGCACCGCCGTTTTCATCCAGCGCCACCCCGGTAGCGATGTCCGAACCGCCCGCGCCCAGGAAACTGGAATACGTGAGCGCCCCTGAAGCGTCGATTCGCGCGACGAAGGCGTCTTCGTTGCCGGAGTGTTGGGACGAGATCGCCGCTCCGGCCACTGGGAAGCCCGCGGTCGCCAAGCCTACGATCACCGCTGTCCCGGCGGAGTCGACCGCTATCGCGCGCGCGGCGTCGTTCCCCGTGCCCGAGAGAACCGTGCAGAAGCGCAGTTCCGACCCGTCGGGCGCGATCTTGCACACAAAGGCGTCCCGCCCGGGCAGAACCGCCGAGCCGGTATTGAACGCTGCGGAGGACGTTTCGCCCGCGATATAGACGAAGCCGTTCGAGTCAGTTGCGACGCCGTGTATGGCGTCGAAGCCGCCACCGCCAACAAACGACGAGAAGGTCACCACCGGATCGATCACAAGCGGGCGCGCCCGGTCGTAATCGCCGATGCTGAAGCCCACCTCATCCCGCCGCAACGCGTACTTGATTCCGACGGTCTCGCCGCCCTGAAACGCGGACGGACGCCGGTAGCGCAGGGTACCAGTGGCGGAGTGCACGAGCAGATCGCCGGATTCAGCGATCTCGAGCTTCCGCGCGCTCTGGAAACGCAGCCGTATTAGCGCCGGGTCGGCGCCGGGTTCGAGCACGAATTGTATTTCTATTCCGGGCCGGCCGGCGGTGTAGATCATATCCGTGCCGGGGTAAACTCCCGCAAATCGAACCCGCGACCAATGCGTCATCGCCGTATGCGCCCCGCCCGTGTAGACATGGGTCACCGACGGCAAGCGTTCCTCCGGCGCCGGTTCCACCTGAGCAGCGCCGGCGAGTTCGACTTCCAGGACACCGGGCGTGCGGCCCGGCAGCGCGTAACGAGCCGTCCCGCCTGCGCCGACAGTCACAAGGTATCCCGGCGCAGCGCCCGTGCAGCGCGCGGCGCCACCTGGCCCGTGCGCGCACTCGAAGTAAGATGGCAAGACGATTCCAGCCCCCGGGGTAGCCCAGAGGGAAGCTAAAGCCAGCAACGGAACGGCACACATCCTGACCGCGCCCATACCAAACCCTATCGGCGCTTCGGCTCCGGCGAATTAGAGCCCCGCGCTAACCGGCAGCTTGCTTGTGCCTCTGCCTGTGCAAGCCGCCCACGCGCCTCGGACGCCGTGCACACTTGGGGTTTAACGTATGGCAGAACTGTTTGACCACGTGAAAACCGTCGATGAAAGGGAAGGCAACCCATCGCGCCGAAGGTCAGGGTGGACAGGGACTAAAACGTCGTTATCGTGATCTCGAAGAAGGCGATGGAGCGGGCAACGGCAATAAGCATTTACTATGGCGTCGGCAATGCTTGTTTTGATATTGTGGACTTCCTCGCGGGAGGCCGCGCGTCTGCCAGGCCGCTCGCGGACACCGTTCCCCAGCGAAAGGAGTGCCGGTGTTTTCAGTCTCGGTAGTCGTCCCGGTCTATAACTCGGAGGGTACACTCGAGCCGCTGGTGGACCGCCTCGACGCCGTGCTATCCCGCCTCTGCCGGGACTTCGAGGTAATCCTCGTCAACGACGGAAGCCGCGACGCGAGCTGGGAGCGCATCTGCGCCTTGGCCGCAGGCCGGCCCTGGGTGCGCGGCATCAACCTGATGCGGAACTACGGACAGCACAATGCGCTTCTCTGCGGTATCAGGTCGGCCAGTCACGAAGTGATAGTCACGCTCGATGATGACCTTCAGAACCCGCCCGAGGAGATCCCCAAACTGCTAGAGCCGCTCGAAAAGGGCTTCGATGTTGTCTACGGCACGCCGGAGCGGGAGCAGCACGGCATCTGGCGCGATCTGGCCTCGCGAATCACAAAACTGGCCCTGGCAAGGTCAATGGGCGCCCGCACGGCCTCGAATGTGAGCGCTTTCCGCGCGTTCAGGACGGAGCTGAGGCAGGCATTTGCGTCCTACTCAGCGCCCTTCGTCTCAATCGACGTTCTGCTCACCTGGGGGACGGCCAGGTTCAGCGCCGTCAAGGTGCGCCACGATCCCCGCGCAACGGGTACGTCGAACTACACTTTCATGATGCTCGTCAGGCATGCACTAAACATGATGACGGGGTTCAGCACCTGGCCCCTGCAACTGGCAAGTCTGCTGGGATTCACCTTTACGGGGTTCGGCCTGTTTGTGCTGTGTTACGTCGTGGGCCGTTATCTCATTTCGGGGACGAGCGTTCCAGGCTTTCCGTTTCTCGCATCGCTTATAGCCGTTTTCTCCGGCGCCCAGATGTTTGCGCTCGGTATTATGGGCGAGTATCTCGCTCGCATGCACTTTCGCAGCATGGAGCGGCCGGTGTACACGGTCAGGAATTATGCGACGTCCGAAAGCGTTGCGCCCGGCGCGGGAGCAGTGTCCTTTCACAGCAACTCCGCGCAGGCTGGAGGAGCCGCTTGAGGATACCGTTCAACCGCGCTTGCCTTGCCGGGCGCGAGTTTGAGTATATGCGCGAGGCGCTTGAGCGAATGCACGTCTCCGGAGACGGCCCGTTCACCGCGATGTGCCACGCCCTGTTGAGAGAGGCCCTGGGCGTGCGCAAGGCGCTGCTCACGACCTCGTGCACGCACGCGCTCGAGATGGCCGCTATCCTGCTCGACATCAAGCCGGGGGACGAGGTTATCCTGCCAGCTTTCACGTTCGTATCCACCGCGAATGCATTCGTCCTCCGCGGCGCCAGGCCGGTATTTGCCGACATCAGGCGCGACACGCTGAACATCGATGAATCACAGATCGAAAGCCTAATCACGCCTCGCACCAAGGCCATCTGCGTCGTGCACTATGCCGGCGTCGGCTGCGAGATGGATGTCATTTCCGGAATCGCCGCCCGGCACGGCCTTGCCGTCGTTGAAGACAATGCGCACGGGCTGTTTGGACGCTACCGGGGCAGATATCTCGGAACTTTTGGCTGCCTTGCCACACAGAGCTTCCATGAGACGAAGAACTTCACGTGTGGCGAGGGCGGGGCATTGCTCATCAACGCGCAGGAGTATTTCGACAGGGCCGAGATCATCCGCGAGAAAGGGACCAACCGCAGCCGTTTCTTCCGAGGCCAGGTCGATAAGTACACCTGGGTTGACATTGGTTCGAGTTACTTGCCTTCGGATCTGCTGGCCGCCTTCCTGTGCGCTCAGCTCGAGGCCCGCGAGCAAATCCAGGCCAAGCGCAGGAGGATCTGGGAACGTTACTTCGAGAGACTCACGCCATGGGCGCAGGAAAATGGAGTGGGCCTGCCGTTCGTGCCCGGCTACTGCGAGCAGCCGTATCACATGTTCTACCTGCTGCTGCCCTCGCTCGAGATACGGCAGCAGCTAATCAGCTTCCTTAAGCAGCGCGGCATTCTTGCGGTGTTTCACTATCTGCCGCTGAACCTCTCCGAACTGGGTCTAAAGCTCGGCGGTGCGCCCGGCCAGTGCCCCGTGACGGAGGACGTGAGCGACCGCATACTCAGATTGCCGTTCTACAACGACCTTACTGAGGCCGACCAGGACGAGGTGATAGATGCGCTGAAGTCCTTCCCGATGCCACGTCCGAAATCGTTCGCGGCTGCCACGGTGCAACCATGCTGAGTGAAATACCCTGAGTAGATCCACGAGCCTCCCCGCCAAAGTACTTCCCTGTATCCCACAGCTTTGCGCGACGACCCGAACGAACAAGGGAGCTGAAGCGACTTGGGCGACCGTTCCCGCGGCGCCGCGCGCCCGTCGTGTAGAGATCCAGTTCAGGCCAGGCGCTCGAAGAGTGCCTCCCAGCCTCCGACATATGACCAGGGAATGCGGAAGTGCCCCGGCGCTTTGATGAGGTGCGCAACCAGTGTTCTGGCAGGTGCTTGGCTGAATGTCGTCTCCGGGAATGATGGACGTGAGAGGACCAACCGATAGCGTCCTTTGTCAAATGAAAGGCTGATCTGAATCCTCTCCCAAAAGTCTCTTCCGAAGTCGTGAAGGTGGGCAGGATACGTGAAATCGAACGGCAAGCCGAGCCGTTCGCACCAGCGCAGAATGGGAGCGACCCAGGGCGTCCTGACATACAAACGTCCCCCTGGACGAATGGCCGAAAAGAGGCGGATCAGGTCCGTCCGTGGATCCGGCAAATGTTCGAGGATGGCGCTGGCCAGCACGAAATCGTATTCGGGGGCTGGGTTGCCCGGCAGCGCCTGCTGCCTGTGTAGCGTGACAGCCTCGGGCAGGTCTGCATTGGTCGCTTCCGCGTAATCCACCAGATCGATATGAATCTTCCGCGTGCCCCGGCCGAGGAGTATCTTCGCCAGTTCGACAGATATCGTGCCGTCGCCGCCGCCGAAGTCGAGAATCTGCAGATCGGTGCGCCTATTGCGGACCGATATCATGCTAGCAAGGTGCTGCGCGAATCGCTTAGGGGCATCGCACGCTACTTTTGCCCGTCCGTCCCGGTCGCGGTAATACTCGCCGTAGTATCTGTCGAGTGTTTCACGCGCCGGCATGCGCGAAGCCGACGCGCCGGCACAGCTCGGGCACTTCAACAGGAAGATGTCCGGGGCTCGCTGGATCGTCAGCACAGGCTTCCGTGGCTGCGCAAATCCGCACACGGGGCAAGACTGCGACGCTTCTAGAATCTCAGCCTCTCCGCAATGCCGTCCAACCTGCATCAGCGACGCACGCATCGCACTCCGATCACCTCATCATTCCAGTCTAGTCGTGCGCATACCAGATTGAAGCGCCAGGGCACGCCCGGGGCGAGGGCTGCGGCCACAGATGGATCAAGGCTTGTCAATTCTGTTCAACGCCTCCTGAATCGCGCCGGCGGACCTGAGCGCCCCTATCTCAGCAGCGGGGAATCGCACGTGAAAGGTCTCTTCGAGCTCGAGAATCAGGTTGAGATGTCCCACGGAGTCCCACTCGGCGACGTTATCCGCGCTTGTCTGCGGCGTCACTTGCTCCTGCTCGAGACCGAAATTGCGGGAGATGATCTCAACCAGTCTGGGATCGAGCATAGCCATCCTTCCGTACAGAGACGATATCAATCCATTCCGGGGCAGGTATGACGCCGTCGCGCAACGGCAGTTCCCACCACAATGACCCCTCGCCGGGCCCTGCGACAGGCGGTGCTGCTTCTGAAAAGCCCAACGACGGATAGAGGCTTCGGACCACTTCGTTCCGCGCCGTCGGACGGTATTCGCCGTACAGGATCCTGGCGCCCCGCTCCAAAAGCAGCCCACACGCATGCAACAGAAACGCACGTTCGGCGGTTCTGCCGATAACGCGGCAGCTCAACAAGAAAGTATCGATCAGCCACCGGCCCTCTCCGGCATCCACGAAAATAGCTACACCCACTAACCCGTTCGAGCCGAACCGGTCCGTGAGCTCGAGCCAGAGGACGATCGCATCGGGCCGTTCGGCAAATGCCTTGATGTCGCTCTCGGTATACCGGCGAGTCGTAAGGTTGAACTGATTCGTCTTCTGCGTCAACTGGGCGATGCGCGGGATGGTGAGCTCGTCCGCAAACCCGATCTTCGCGACCATGCCCAGAGAGCGGTAGTAATCCTCGAGACTGCCGCTGCTCTCGGCCAGCGCGCGCCGCTTGATTTGGGCCTGATATAGTTCGGCGCGGCTGGCGTCCTCGCTCGTCAGGCGAACTCTCGGAAAGTGACGGAGCGCAAGATCCAGCAGTGCGGCTCGTGAATGCACCGGGTCGGAGGGCCATTCTGGAACCAAAACCTCCGGCAATGTCTTGCGCACTAGCGCACGCTCCGCAGGATTGTCGTCGATGAACGCGAGGCTGTCCAGCCCGATGCTCAATTCCGCGGCGATTGACACAAGATTTGACGGCTTGTCTTCCCAGTTAATCCGGATCGCGGCAAAATCGCTCTCCTTCAGCCGCATCGCCGGGTGAGATTCGAACACTAGCTTCACATCGCTGGGATTGTTCTTACTGCATATCGCCAGCAGGACGCCCTTGCGGCGGAGGTTCAGTAATTCGCGCTGAAAATCCGCAAACGCGAGCCCGATGCCCTCCTCGCCCAATGCGATTCCACCTACGCCGTCCTCCCCAACAACACCGCCCCAGAGTGTGTTATCGAGGTCCACCACGATGCATTTGCGGCTCATGCCGAGCCACCCGCGCAATGCGGCGGAGTAATGCTGCGCAAGCAAACGCATCGCCGCGCGGCTCCAGCGGGACCGGGCCAGATACCACAGCCGCGCGTCGAACCATTCCTTGTAACCGAGCCAGCACATTAGCGCAGCAGTATCGATCACTATCAGCCCGGAAGTTTCTTGAGTTATGCCGTAAAGTGACTTATTGTAGGCCGCAGAGATCGAGGAGAGCGGCTCAAAGCAGTTGTACTCGAGGCCGGTGAGGCTGCTGATCGGGCCGAAAGAGATCGTATTCAACAGAATGCACGCGTCTGGCAGCTCCTCCCGCACTCTGCGCACAAGATGCCTCAATTCGCTGACTTGGTCGGCGACGACCTGCTCCCGCTCAGCGGCGGTCATCGAAAACGGATCCGACAAACACCCGCGGAACAGGTCCTCGCCGTCCAGATAGAGCAGTATAGCGTTGGGCCGTAGTGAGTAGACTTCCGAATCCGGCTTGAGCAGTTGTTGCCTGAACTGATCGAAACCCGCGCACCAGATATCGGTTTCGACTCCAAACTCCCTCAGTTCTTCGGTGAGCAACTTGGGAAGCAACTGGGCCGTGCAACTCGCCAGCAAGGCAATCCGGAGCGGTGGACGTTCTGAAGGTGGTTGGTTCACGAGAGCGCTCCGTCGCTATATCCCGCACTGTGCCAGTGGAAGACCGCCTCGGGAGCGGAGAAGCGGAATCCCAGCCTTGCGAACACATTCATCACGCCGGTGTTGGCGGCCGAGATTTTCGCCACCACCCGGCGCACACCCACTCGCTTCAGTTCAGCCAGCGTGCCTGAGTAGAGATCAAAACCCAGTAGGGTACGCTGCAATGGCGCGGCCACGGCTGCCAGTCGCAGATCCGCGGTATCGCGGTCTATCGTAACGTGGTAAAACCCATCGACCTTGCCGCGGTCGCCTATCACGTATAGCCGCGAGCCCGAACCAGCGGCCGCTGCATTCTCTATCCACTTGCCGTACCGCGCATTAGCAAGTTGCAGCGGGAACCGGGCATCCCCGTGATATCGTCCGAACCGGAACGCCTCTGCGGCCAGTAAGGCCGCCTGATGCGCTTCGGCGGCCTCGGCCGGGCGCACTCTGATGTGCGGCTCGGGCAGCACCGCCGATTGCAGTCCGGGCAGGGTTACTCGCAGCGTGAAGTCGACGTAATCGAATCCCAGCCGGGGCAGGGCGGCGATCCAATCGCGATCCGTTGCGAGAACGGTGCAGCAGCACAAGCGGACCGCATTCTGAGCGGCCCACTCCTCGAATACGCGCGACAGCCGATCGCACGCGGCCTGGTTCGCCGGCAATTCGCCTGGCCGGTAATCGGCGACAGCGAATCCGAAGATCTCGCAATCCCAAGGCAAGACCGCCACCCGGCCCAGCCGGGGATCATTATCCAGGTCCCGGTAATCGGCTGTGAACTGGCTTGGCACTTTCCAGTTATATTGGCACTCGGTTAGCCCGGCGAGCAACTGGCTTCGCCTAAGTTGACAGCTTTCGCGCCACGGCGATCAACGACGTCCCCAGCGGCAGCCGGACACGCCGCGCGAGAAGGCGATTCTCAAGGTTCAGCATCAGCTTCATCACGAAGTTGAACCCGGGCAGAACGCGGAGCTCGGCGGCGGCGAGTTCGTCAGGGTGCTTGTCCGCACCAGCCGGACGGGCGCGAGCGGCGAAATAGCGGCCGGCCCGGACTAGCGGATAGGCGCACATCATGAACTCCGAGACGAACTCTATCTGAAAGCCGACTTCGGACAGTCTGGTTTCCAGCTCCGCCCGCGCGTACCGGCGGCAGTGGCGCGATGCCTCATCGAAGTAGCTCCAAAGAGACGGGTGGGCGGGGACGGTAAGCAACAGAACTCCCCCGGGCGCGAGGATATCCCGGATGGTCTCCAACACAGCTGCGTCATCCGGAATGTGCTCGAGCACATCGAACATCCCGACGAGTTCGAAACGGCAGGAGAACGGGTTCCGCCGCAGGTCCCCCTGCACAAGCGGGCAGGTGGTGCGGCGCCGGGCGTGCGCCAGCCCTTCGGCCCAGAGGTCGAATCCCACCACGAGGCTGCTACCGCAGGACCGCTCGAGGACACGAAGGACGTTGCCCGTCCCGCACCCCAACTCCAACACGCGCGAACCGGCCGGCAGGTCCGAGGCGAGGCGGCGCGTGAAGCGCTCTATGAGATCGTTCCGCGATGAGAACCAGAAGTGCCGGTCTTCGATTGCTGACAGCCGGTCGAAGAATGCCGGATCGAAACCGCCTAAGTGACTATGCGACTCACGCGCGGACATGCTGTTCGAAGCACACTGAAGAGAGCGCCAGCCACGGGCTCAGAGCCTTAACAGCGGCTGTGCTATGGAAACTAGTCAATCTGCAGAACCCCCGGCAGCACCAGCCCGGCGCTCGCGGCGTCACTAACCGCAGCATCAGCCGAATGCTCTGCTCGTGACAGCACAAGATCCCGGATCTGAAACACAAGGTACCGTGGATCGCCGGGGGCCGGCGCTCGCGGCCCGTCGCTCGAAAAGCGGACGACGGTCCTGCCAGGGCGCACCCGCACCGTCTGACTTAGCACGGCAGGGCGGCGGTCAACGAGCTTGAAACGTGCCTCGATGCCCGGTCCCTGCATGGTGACCGTGGATGCATCAGGAGTCCCTGAGATGATCAACCCGTTCATCTGCAATTCCAGGGTCTCCGCCGATGAGTTGTCGATCACCATCTCACCTGAGCGGCCGCACCAGCGCCACGTCGTCGATTCGGACCGCTCAAGCGGAGAAAAGCCACCTGTCCACTTGACTACGATCAGATCCAGAACTGCGCGCTCCAGCCGTGACCACTGCGCCGGCGTAAACCTTTCCCGCAGATCTTTCGAAAACGGCCGCAGATCATAGAAAACCAACCTCGAGTCCTGCGACTGCAGCGGAGCTGCCGCCGAGACAGCGGCCAGCTCCTGTTCCAGACTCGCGCCGCGGTCCGGGTAGCCGTCGCGATTTATCATGATGCCTTCGAAACCAGCCATCACGGCGCGCTCAATCATCTCGCGCCCGGGTTTGCGCGTGAGGTCGGTGAGCCAGGCGTCCCAAAACCGCCCGCGCATTGATCCGTAGCTCCAGCGCAGCGTGCGCGAGTGAAGATAGGCGCGAAGGTGCTCGTAATCGGCCATGTTGTGAATGGGGGGGCTCTCGGGGAATCTCATGTTAGGAAGCTGCAGTATCGAAGCGCCGGCCGGCATCAGCGATTCGACACTGCGTATAAACGCCTCGTCTCTGGTGAACTGAGCGCGCGCTTCTTCGTGGTGCACCTGCGAGGACGCGCTGGTCTGGTCGAGAATCCCTGCAATGAGGATCACCCCGAGCGCGGCCACGCCGGACAGGCGGAGCAACATATTTCGTCCGGTTCTGGACCACAAAATGTCCAATGCGGCAACTACGGCGGCGACCGAGAAGAACTGTATGTAAATGGAAATGCGGTTGTACGCGCGTATCTTACTGGAAACGAGATATGAAATGATCGAGCCAAAGCCGCCAATCGTGCCGATCAACACAGCAGCAAGCGTGAGCAGACCCAGGTCCGCCATCAGCTCGCTATGGCGGAACCCGCGGGCGCCGAACAGGGCCGCCCCAATCAGAATTACGAAACCCGCTGCGCCGAAAACGCCCAGCGCGGAGCCGTCGTTCTCGTTCACGGATATGCTAGTGGCGCGGTATCTCTGCCGGATACCGGCGAGAACCGGGATACGGTGTCCTGTCGTCGGCAGCAGGAGCTGCGCTATCTTCAAGCCGTAGATCTCAGCGCTCTGGGGCGGCCGTGACGCTACTTCGGAATTGACCCCGTGGCTCGAGTAGTACAGCAAGTTAGGAGCAAGCTGGATTGCGATAATTATGACTATCGTGGCAATAAGTATGACCGGTGCAACTGCGGCGCGGACGCCATGTGCGAACATCGCGCGTATGCCGGCTGCCGCAAGCAACAGAACAGCAAAGAATGTATAGTAAATGCCGCTGCATGCAACCAGAGCGCAGATAACAAGTGCCGCGATTCCCCTCCGGGTCAGCCTGACAGACCACCAGTGACGTCCTCTGTGATGCCACATTGGAGAGCCGTTCAGGATCCAGATCATCACGAGAGCAGCCAGCGGCACGAGATAATACGAACTCAGGGTGAGATGAGCTTCGGCCCTGTAGAAATGGTAGGGCGCGAACGCGAACAGGATACTCCCCGGAATTGCACAAATGTAGCTCAATCCAAGCTGGCGCAGAACAGCAAGCGCGGACCAGGCGGCAAGCAGGTATCCAAGCAGGTAATAGACGTTCAGAACCGCGCCCCAGTCCCGCCAGAACAGGAAAAGCGTCTTCATCAAAAGGAAGTGAAGTGTGTCGGTCAGGGGGAAATCGTGAAACTCGAGAGTGCCCGGGGCGCCGAGGCGGGGGTTCGTGAGAAGCCATCCGTGCTCGCCGAGCGTCTTTACCCATGCGCTGGTGATGGACAGGTCATTGTGATGGAAATAGTAAAGAGGAACTCTGAGATCCGCCGAGCCAAGCTGGAACAGCCAGTAGAGAGCCAGCGCGCATACGGCGCCTGTGACGCCGAATGCCAGTACGTGCGGCCGCAGGCGCGCAGGCAGATCCGAGAACCTGACGTTGGTCCGCCGCTCGCCTTCGTGGACTAATACCGGTTCTGGTTGTGCCATGTAAGAGACTCGCAAACATTGTCGCGGGCGCAGAGATAAGTACGCACGCGGGATCAACCCGATCACGATATCACGATTCCGCGGCGGGCTTGGCCGCGGCTGGGCGGCTTCGGGCGGTCCCGCCGCGTGCAACGCCGCTGGGCGCATCCGGACGGGAGCGATGCTGCTGGGAGGGGCGCGCCGCGCCCGCTTACTCGCGCTTGAAGGTGAGCGTGCCCTCGAGTGCGGGGCCCTGTTTGCTAACAATCGTGCCGGTGATCGTATCGCCTGATAGAACGAGATCGTAGGCTACCCTGATCCCAGGGCCTTCGATCATGATCTCGAAGGTGAGGCGCGAACCGTCGAGCTTGACGGTCTGGATGTCGAACTGCGCCTCGCGCATTGCGCCGGCGGTGCCCGTCACCGTGTCGCCGTTCTGTTCCAGCCTCAGAAAGTGAGTATCCGGATTGGGGCGCTGCGCTTCGCTCTTTGTCGCCCTGAGCTCGCCCGCCCACCTGCCCGAGAAATCCGCCGCCGAAAGACCCAATACGCTCAAGAGAAGGAATAGCAGAACCCGCTTCATTTGCGCCTCCGATGTGATCTCAGTTGGTACGGCGACAACGCTGTAACGCCCCTTCACATTAGCAGACCACTCCGGCGGCCGCTGGCCGCGCACCCGCGCAGCGGGCGCTAGTCCTGGACGGCATCGATGTTTATGCCATCTCCGGCGCGCCGGCATCTAGTGATCCTCGCCTGCGCTGCCATGCGGCGCATCCATGGCGCGGCGGGACCCGATCATCGAATCCCTCAACCCGGCGACCAACGTCCATCGGGCGCAGATGCCGGCGTGCTGCGGCCCGCTCCGGCCCGGGCCGCCGAATAACTTGTCCCAAGCGCCGGAGTTGCTCGCGCCTGAACGAGACGGGAACACGCCTGCTGTGGCCGCGAGCCCGCCTCCGCTGCTGCCCGCCGTGGTCCGGTTCCATGCGCATCCTTTGGCCTCCTGATTGCATCTCTTGCCGAGATGGCTGCTCACGCCAGGACCCGGCCACTGGAGATTCCACGCGGTTGCAAGGATTGCGACGTCGCCGTGGGCCGGCGCACCGTGCGCCTCACAAACCTGGACAAACTCTTCTGGCCCGAGCTGGGCATCACCAAGCGCGACCTGCTGCAATACTACGCAGACATCTCCGGCGTCCTCATACCGCACATCCGCGACCGCGCCATGGTCATGAAGCGGTACCCGAACGGCGCCGCAGGCAAGTTCTTCTTTATGAAGCGCGCGCCGTCGCCGCGCCCGGATTGGATCCGCCTGTGCCCTATCGAGCACGCCTCGGGCAACATTATCGATTTCCCGGTGATAGACGACCTCGCGGGGCTGCTCTGGGTAGTCAACCTCGGCTGCATCGACCTCAACCAGTGGTACGCGCGGTGCGACGATGTGTACCGTCCCGACTACCTTCACTTCGATCTCGACCCCACGCCCGGCGCCGTCTGGAGCCAGGTGCTCGAAACGGCCCTGATCGTGCACGAGGCGCTCAGCGCGCTCAAGATTCCCAACTATGCAAAAACAACCGGTTCGCGGGGCATTCACATCTACGTGCCGATAGTGCGCGGGCCGTTGCAGAAGCAGGTCTGGGGCTTTGCGAAGGCTGTGGCGCAGACGCTCGCGGACCGCCATCCGGAGCTCATCACGTCGGCGTACCGGCTGGCCAAGCGCCCCGAAAAGCGCATTCTGGTTGACTACAACCAGAACGCCTGGGGACGCACACTGGCATCGGTGTATTCCGTGCGGCCGAAGCCGCGCGCGACCGTCTCGGCCCCTGTGACCTGGGAAGAACTCAAGAAAGGCGTCGCCATCGAGGATTTCCGGCTGGATAACATGCCGGAGCGCGTTCGCCGCGTGGGCGACCTGTTCGAGCCAGTGGCGGCAAAGACCGGCCGGCTCCGTCTGGAGAAGTTCCTGTGAGCGCCAATGCGCCGGACAGGCGCGTGGGCGTGACGCAGTGTTGCAGTGCTGAGCGCCAATCCGCCCGGCTATGACGCTTCCGATACAGCCTCCCTACCCGCCCATGGAGGCCGAAGATGCGCGCGAGATCCCAAGCGGAGCGAATTGGCAGTACGAGCCCAAATGGGACGGCTTCCGGTGCCTGGCGTTCCGGGACGGCGCAGAGGTTCAGCTCCAGTCGAAAGCCGGGCAGCTATTGGCGCGGTACTTCCCGGAGATTGTTGAAGCGATGGCCGGGCTCCGCGCCAGGAAGTTCGTGCTGGACGGCGAAATCGTGATTCCCGCCGCTGCCGGCCTGTCCTTCGAGGATCTGCTCCTGCGCATACATCCCGCCGAGAGCCGCGTGCAGAGGCTGGCGCGCGAGACGCCGGGGCTGTACATCGCCTTCGATCTGCTCGTGGACGAGCGCGGCAAGCTGCTCACCGGATTGCGGCTGGCGGAGCGCCGCAGCCGGCTGGAGGCTTTCGCTGGCCAGAACTTCGGCGAGGGCCAGGTGCGTCTGTCGCCGGCGACGCCGGACCTCGAAAAAGCCCGCGTGTGGCTGAACGACCTCGGCGGCGGACTCGACGGGCTCGTCGCCAAGCGCCTCGACTGCGACTACCGCTCCGGCGAGCGCGGCACCGGAATGGTGAAGATCAAGTTCCGCCGCACGGCCGATTGCGTGGTCGGCGGATTTCGCTACGCCCAGAAAGAGCCGGTGGTGGGCTCGCTCCTGCTGGGGTTGTACGACGACGCCGGCCTGCTGCACAACGTGGGGTTCACGTCGGGGATCAAGGCAGCGGACCGGCCCGCGCTGACAAAGAGACTTGAGGCCCTCATAGAACCGCCGGGCTTCACCGGCCGCGCGCCGGGTGGGCCGAGCCGATGGGCGCCGGGGCGCACGACGGACTGGAAGCCGCTCGCGCCGAAGCTGGTGGTCGAGGTCGAGTACGACCACTTCACCGGGGGCCGGTTCCGGCACGGCACCCGCTTCGTACGGTGGCGTCCAGATAAGGCTCCGCTACAGTGCACGATGAGACAGGTGGAGCGTGAGGCGCACTCGCCCATCGGTTTGCTCAAAGCCTCCTGATTCCGCGGGCGCGAGAGGGCGTATCCTGGGGGCATGTTGAGACCCCTGCTGCTCGTTGTGCTCGCAGCGCCTTTACTGGCGCAAGATCCAGCGGCCGTACCGCAGCGGCCGGTAATTCGTACCACGGGTGAGGCGACCGTGCAGGTTCAGCCGGACCTGGCGCGCGTCGATGTCGGAGTAATCTCAGAGGCGGCCACGGCGGACAAGGCCGCGGCCGATGCCGCTGCCCGCGCCGATGCGGTCGTCCGCGCGGTGCGAAGCGCGATGGGCGCAGGCGGAGAGGTGCGCACCATCAGCATCTCGGTCCAGCCGGTGTACTCGTATCCGGGGGGGCCGCGTCCGTCCGGAAAACCAACGATAACCGGCTACACGGCACGCAACATCATCGAGGTAACGACGCCGAACCTCAACCGCGTTGGAACGCTGATCGACGCCGCCATGAAGGCCGGCGCCAACTCTGTCCAGAGGCTCGAGTTTACGCTGCAACGCCCGCGCGAGGCCCAGGAGCAGGCACTGCGCGAAGCGGCGAAAGACGCTCGCGCGAGCGCGGATGCGATAGCATCGGCGCTGGGACTCCGGATAGTGCGCATCGTCGCCGTGGACCAGGCGTCCGAGGAGCCGATCCGGCCCTTGATGGCGATGGCCCGCACGGAGATAGCCACAACGCCTCCGACGCCGGTCGAGACCGGCGCAATCGAGGTGCGCGCGCGCGTGTCGCTGACCGCCGAAATCGCGCAATAGCGGTTGTTCGGCCGCCGCGGCGCCCACGCCGTTTGCGATAGTGATACCGATGAAGACGGACTGGAGGGCCGCGGCGCGCGCCTTCGCGCCCGAAGTGCCCGCCGAGCAACTCGACCGTATCATCCCGGTGCTGGTGTCGCTCGAGGAAGTCGTGCGGCCAGCCATCGAGGGGCTACCGCTGGATCTTCCGCCGGCCACCGGCGGCGGAGACGAGGCGTGAAGACCATCCAGGAAGCCGCGGCCGCTCTGCGCGCCCGCCGGGTTTCGTCGCGCGAGCTGACGCTCGACGCGCTGGCCCGCATCGCCGCGCGCGGCCAGGAACTGAGCGCTTTCATAACCGTGACGGACGCCGGCGCCCGCCTCGCAGCAGAGAGGGCTGACGAAGAGCTCGCCGCCGGCCGCGACCGCGGCCCGCTGCACGGCATCCCCGTAGCGCTCAAGGATTTGTTCGATGTCGCAGGCATTCCCACAACCGCGGGCTCAAACGTCCTGGCCGGCAACATCCCCCGGACGCACTCGGTTGTGGCGAGGCGCCTCATCGACGCCGGAGCCGTGATCGTCGGCAAGACCAACATGCACGAGATCGCTTACGGAATCACGTCGCAGAATCCGCACTACGGCCCGGTGCTGAATCCATACGATCCGCGCCGGATAGCGGGCGGGTCGAGCGGCGGTTCGGCCGTGGCGGTCGGCGAAGGCATGGCGTTCGCCGCGATGGGAACGGATACGGGCGGATCAATCCGCATACCGGCATCGTACTGCGGCGTTGTGGGTTTCAAGCCGACTTACGATACGGTCAGCCGGGATGGGGTTGTCCCGCTGGGGTTCTCGCTGGATCACGCCGGTCCGATGGCGCGGACCGTGCGAGACTGCGCGGCGGTTCTGCAGGTGATCGCGGCCGGGCCCGCCCTGGACGTACCGGGCCACGGCGTCTCGCTCGCCGGCCTGAGGGTGGGCGTGCCGGAGGACTACTACTTTGATCGCGTGCAACCCGAGGTTGCCGCCGCCGTGCGCTCGGCCGCCAGCGTGGCCAAGGGGTTGGGCGCGGAGGTGCTTGGCGTGCGCGTGCCCGATATCGCCGCGATGAACGCCACCGCGAGGCTGATCCTGCTGGTCGAGGCGTCCGCCGCTTACGAGCCGTGGCGCGGGCGGCGGGAGGACTTCGGCGATGACGTGCTGGCGCTGCTCGACCAGGGGCGCCTCGTGGCCGCCACCGATTACGTCAACGCCCAGCGCGCGCGCCGCGCGCAAAAGCGCGAGTTCGCGCGCGTATGGGACCGCGTGGACTGCCTGTTCACCCCTACTACGCCGATCACGGCGCCGCTTGCCGGCGAACTGCTCGTGGATATTGAAGGCGAGCTTGAAGACGTTCGCATTGCCAGCACCCGCCTGGTGAGGGCGTTCAACCTGTTGGGCCTGCCGGCGCTCTCGATGCCCTGCGGGTTCGATTCGCGCGGGCTGCCGATTGGCTTGCAGATCGTCGGCCCGGCGCGCGAGGACGCGCGTGTGCTTCGCGTGGGCGCCGCGCTCGAAGACGCGCTTGGCTAAAGGGCGCGCGCGGCATCGCCGATGAGACGCGCGTGGCGCACGGCACATCCCTTCCGGCCGGTGTTTCCCTCGTCCCGCCGCAGCGGGCATGGCGTGCGCGGCTGCGTACGCTCGCCGTTCCCTCGCTTGCCGATTGGCTGTTCGCCGCGCTTATTGTCTGGCTGTTCGTAGCCGGCGCCGGGTGGGAGACGCTACTCGCGGACGGAGATACGGGGCTGCACATCCGCGCCGGCGAGTTGATACTGGAGCGCGGCCTGCCCATGACGGATCCGTTCTCATTCACCAGGCCAGGCGAACCGTGGTTCGCCTGGGAGTGGCTGTCCGAGGTTATCTTCGCCGCGCTGCACGCCTGGATGGGGCTCAAGGGCGTGGTGCTGCTAGCCGGAGTGGCGATCTCGGCGGCGCTCGCGCTGGTGTTCCGGCAGGCGATCGCCCTCGGCGCGAACCTGTTTCCGGCGCTGATGACGACGCTTCTCGCTGCGGGGGCCGCCGGAATCCATTTCCTGGCCCGGCCACACGTGTTCACGCTTCTGCTGCTGCCGGCTTCGTTGTGGCTGGCGCGAACGCGGGCAGCCTGGACGCTGGTCCCGCTGGCGGCTGTGTGGGCCAATCTCCACGGCGGATTCGCGGCGCTGCTGCTCTCGCTTGCGGTGATGGCTGCGGGCAGCGCGATCGAGCGGAATTGGAAGGAAGCGCGGCGGCTCGGCGCGCTGGCGGCGGCGTGCGCGGCCGCGACGTTCGCAAATCCTTACGGGTATCGGCTGCATGTGCACATGTGGAGCTACTTGCGCTCGGGGTGGATACGCGAGGCGGTGGATGAGTTCCAGTCGCCGCGCTTCCGCTCGGAGGCGTCGCTGCAATTCGAGGCGCTGCTGTTCGCGGCGCTGCTGGTGGCGGCGTCGCTGCTCAGAAAACGGCGGTTTGCCGGCGCGCTGCTGCTGGTGGTGTGGGCGCACGCGGCGCTGGTTTCGGTGCGGCACGTACCGGTTTTTGCGATTGTCGCGGCTCCGCTGGTGGCTGCCGAAGCGAGCGTGCTGTGGCGCGGCGTGCGGCATGGCGCGCGCTCTGTCGCGGGTGTTGTACGGCAGATGGGCGAGGACTTGCGGCGCGGCGCGGCGAGGACGAGCATGCTGCCGGTGCTCTCGGTCGCCGCGCTCGCGTTTTCGGGCGCGCCGCTGCGCTGGCCGGCAGGGTTTCCTGAGGTGAAATTCCCAGTTGAGATGGCGGAGCGCCACGCCCACCGGCTCGCCGGCGCGCGGGTGTTCACCTCGGATCAATGGGGCGACTACTTGCTCTACCGGTTCTATCCGCGCCAGCGAGTGTTCATCGACGGCCGCAGCGACTTCTACGGACCCGAAGCCGGCCGGCTGTACCTCGAGACGGCCTACGCGCGAACCGGCTGGCCGGAAACGCTGGACCGCTACGGAATATCGGCGGTGCTCGCCCCGCGGGAATGGCCGCTCGCAGCGGCGCTCGGCCGTGAAAGTGGCTGGCGCAAGCTCGACGAGGACCGCCTTGCCGTGCTCTACGTGCGCTAAAGCCTCTCCCCTGATCGGCCGAAGTAGTCAACAGGCCGGAATATGGACCGCCGTTTCCTCAAAGTCCTTGGCGTGAGTGCGCTATTTGCGCTGCTGGTGTCGGCCGCTTTCTATCAGGCCGTCGCCTCGAATAAGGACAAGGCGCCAAAGAAGAAGGCGGAGCGCGAGGCTGTCGTCGCAGTTCGGGCCCTGCCGGTCGGGATGGTGATCAAGCCGACGGATGTGAAGCTGGCGAAGCTCGCGCCGGAACTGGTGCCGCCGGACGGCTTCTCGAAGCTGGAGGATGCGGTGGGCCGCGCCGTCGTGTCGAACATCCTGCCCGATGAGCCCGTACGCGAGGCGCGCCTGGCTCAGCGCGGGGCTGGTCTCGGGCTGGCGACTGTGATTCCCGAGGGCATGCGCGCCGTGGCGGTTCGCGTGGACGACGTGGTGGGCGTGGCGGGCTTCGTGCTGCCGGGAATGCGCGTGGACGTACTTGTGACGGGCCGGCCGCCGGGCATGGAAACCACGGTCACTAAGACGATTCTGCAGGACATACAGGTGCTCTCGGCCGGCCAGACGCTCGAGCCCGATGCCGGCGGCAAGGCGATCAACGCGCCCGTGGTGACGCTGCTGGTGACGCCCGCTCAGGCCGAGGCACTGACGCTGGCCGGAGAGGGGCGCATTCAACTGGTACTGCGCAACTCGGCGGACCGCTCGGCCGTGGCGACCTCGGGCCGCGAGTTGCAGGACCTGTACGGGAAGCCAGCCGCCCCGCCGCGCCCGGCTCCGCGCGCGCCCGCACGGAGCGAAGCCGCTCGGGCGCCCGCCGCGGCGCCTCCTCCGCCACCGCCAACGACAGATGAGATCGTCGTCATCCGGGGCAATGAGCGGAGCGTCGAGCAGGTGGCCATCAAGGGGCCGCGCCCATGAGGAACGTCTTCACGATGCTGGTGGTTACAGCCCTTGCGGTCGCGCAAAGCCCGCAGGCGCAGCATCTCAAACTGATTGCCGGCCGCGGCGAGCTGGTGGATTTCCAGGGAGACATCGCCCGCATCTCCATCAGCAACCCCGAGGTGGCCGATGCCGTCGCCGCGTCCACGCGCGAAATTATGATCAACGCGAAGGCTCCCGGCGCGGCAACCGTGGCCGTGTGGTCGAAGTCTGGTGAGAGAGCCATCTTTCAGGTATCAGTCCAGACCAACGTGGAGCCGCTCGAGCGGCTTCTTAGGGAGACGTTTCCGCTGGAGAGCATTCGCGTGCACGCGGCGCCGGACTCGATCTCGCTAAGCGGGGACGTCTCGTCGCCTGCGGTGGCGGAACGGGCGGCTGCACTCGCCGCTCCCTTCGCAAAGACGGTGGTCAACAACCTGCAGGTGCTGCCGCCGGGCCCGGACAAGCAGATTCTGCTGCGCGTGCGCTTCGCCGAACTGAACCGCCTGGCGTCTTCCGCTTTCGCCGTTAACCTGATCTCGACGGGCGCGCTGAACACGCCCGGGGCGGTTACGACCGGTCAGTTCCAGCCGCCGCTCCCGAGCCAGGTGGAGGGAGTGATCGGCGGTTCGCTCCAAGGGACGACGAGCAAATTCAGCATCTCCGACGCGCTGAATATCTTCGCTTTCCGGCCGGACCTGAACCTGGGCGCATTCATCAAAGCGCTGCAGTCGCGCGGCCTGCTTCAGATCCTGGCCGAGCCGAATCTTGTGGCGACGGACGGCAAACAAGCCAGCTTTCTGGTGGGCGGCGAGTTCCCGATCCCGATCGTGCAGGGGGGCGTAAACGCCGGAGCGGTAACCGTGATGTTCAAGGAGTTCGGGATACGGCTCACGTTTACTCCCGTGGTTACGCCGAACCGGACCATCAAATTGCACGTGCAACCGGAGGTCTCGACGATTGACCAGGCGAACTCGGTTACGGTGTCGGGCTTCTTCATACCGGCGCTGGCAACCCGGCGGATGGAGACGGACATCGAGCTGGCCGAGGGCCAGAGCTTCGTTATCGCCGGGCTCATAGACGACCGGGTCACGGAAACGCTGGCGAAGATACCGGGACTGGGCGACATCCCGCTGCTGGGAGCGTTGTTCCGCAGCCGTCTTCAGAACAAGGCGAAAACCGAGCTGATCGTCATGGTTACGCCGGAGCTTACTGCGCCCGTGGAGGCTGCGGCCGCGGCTGAAGCTCCGAAAATGCCGCGGGAGTTCCTGGCCCCGCAACTCGAGGGACCCGTTACGCCCGAGGCGGCCAGAAACCGCAAATGAGCGGCCATGGACGCAACCCGGCCAAGCCCGCCTCTCACCGCGCTGCTGATAGCCCCGGACCGCGAGCTGGCCGGCCGCTTTACCGCGACGCTGGTCCGCAGCCGTGCCTTCCAGGTGCTCGCTGACATCAAGGCCTATCCGTCGGAGCAAGTGCTCGACATGCGGCTCAAGCAGGTGCGCCCGGACGTCGTTCTGCTCGACGTGGCAACGGACATGGATCGCGCCGCGGAGGTAATCGGCATGGCCGCCGGGCGCGGCGTGCCTGTCGCCTGTCTGCATCGCACCAACGACCCGGAAGCAATCGTGGCGACGCTGAGGCTCGGCGCGGCGGAGTTCCTGTACGATCCGTTCGAGCCCGAGGAGCAGCAAAAGGCGCGAGCGCGCCTCGCGCGCATGCTCGGGCCGAAGCCGGAGCCGGCGCGCGATCCCGGGACGGTGCTGGCCTTCACCAGCGCCAAGCCCGGAGCCGGCGCATCAACGCTTGCGGCTCAGGTAGCGCTGGCCCTGGCTCGTGAGACTGCGCAGCGCGTGCTCGTGGCCGATCTGGATCTGATGGATGCCACCCTTAGCTTCTACCTGCGGCTGCGGCCGGCCCGCTCCGTGCTCGATTTGCTGGGCGGCGACGGGGCTATCGGCGACTGGCTCGGGCTGGTTGAGAGCGTGAACGGAGTGGACGCGCTCGGCGCTCCGGACTTCCCGGCCGGCGATACGGTGGATTCGCCCCGCCTTGCGGAGTTTCTCGAGCGCGCGCGCCAGTTGTACGACTGGACGGTTCTCGATCTGCCGCCGGTATTCCACAGGCTGGCGCTGCTGGCCGCCTCGCAATCGGATACGGCGTACGTGGTGTCGAGCCCCGAGCTGCCCAGCCTGCACCTGGCGCGCAAGGCGGCCGGCCTGTTCCAGCAGTTGGGTTTCGGCCCGGAGCGCTACAAGGTGCTCCTGAACCGGCTGGAGGACAGGTGGGAGTTGGGTGCGGACGACGTGGCACGCGTGGTCAACTTCCCCGTGGAAGGCAGCTTTCCGAACGATCGATCCGCTGTCGACCGCGCTATTGGCGCCGGTATCGCGGTGGAGCCTGCAACGGCCCTGGGGCGCGCGGTCATCGCGTTCGCGCGCGGGCTTGCGGGCGCGCGCTCCGCAGCGAAAGGCGCGGCAACGAAAGGATAGAGATGCAGGCAACCACCTCGATTCCCAGGCCCACCTGGGAACAGCGGCTTTTGCAACAGAGCTCTCCTCCGAAGGGCACGATGCGCCCGGAGTTCCAGGAGCTGAAGTTCACGCTTCACCGTAAGCTGCTGGACCGCATCAATCTCGAGGCGCTGGTGGCCATCGACAACGCCCGGGTGCGATCTGAGATCCGGCAGGCGCTGGTGGCGCTGATGGAAGACGAGCCCACGCTGCTGAACGCGCTCGAAAAGCAGCAGGTGATCGACGAGGTGCTGGACGAGGTCTTCGGGCTCGGCCCGCTCGAGCCTCTGCTCGAGGATCCGACCGTTTCCGACATCCTCGTGAACGGACCGCGGCAGGTCTACGTGGAGCGGAAAGGCGTGCTGGAGCTCACGTCGGTGGCCTTCCGCGACGACGCGCATTTGATGCGGATCATCGACAAAATCGTCTCGCAGGTTGGACGCCGCGTGGACGAGTCGACGCCAATGGTGGACGCGCGGCTGAGCGACGGCTCGCGCGTGAACGTGATCATTCCGCCGCTCGCGCTGGACGGGCCGGTGCTATCCATCCGCCGCTTCTCGCGCGACAAGCTGATGCCCCCGGATCTGGTCGCGCGCAACACACTGACGCAGGGCATGATGGAGCTGCTCGAGGCGGCGGTCAAAGCGCGTCTGAACATCCTGATCTCGGGTGGCACCGGCGCTGGAAAGACCACGCTGCTGAACGCGCTGTCCGCCTTCGTATCGCCCAAAGAACGCATCATCACCATCGAGGACGCCGCCGAGCTGCAACTGAAGCAGCCGCACGTGGTCCGCCTCGAAACGCGGCCGCCGAACCTCGAAGGCCACGGGGCCATCCGCCAGCGCGAGCTTCTCATCAACAGCCTGCGCATGCGGCCGGACAGGATCGTGTGCGGCGAGGTCCGCGGGGACGAGGCGCTCGACATGCTGCAGGCGATGAATACGGGTCACGAAGGGTCGCTGACGACGGTGCACGCCAACAGCCCGCGTGACGCGATCTCGCGCCTGGAGGTCATGGTTTCCTGGGGCGCGGCGAACCTGCCGCTGCACATCATCCGGCAGCAGATCGCGAGCGCCATCCACCTGGTGGTGCAGGCGGCGCGGCTTTCGGATGGCTCGCGGCGGGTCATCAGCATAACCGAAGTGACCGGCATGGAGGGGCAGGTGGTGACGCTGCAGGACCTGTTCGTTTTCGAAAAACGGGGATTGACGGCGGACGGCCGCGTGCTCGGCTGCTTCGCTGCCACTGGCATCAGGCCGAAGTTCTACGAGAAGTTTCTCGCGGCTGGAATACGGCTGAACCCCGAAATCTTCAACGAGGTACTGGAGGTCTGACACCGCCCGCCCGATAAGAGTACGAGGGCTGCGCCACCGGTTTCGCCCATCGTGTCAAGACAGTGTGCCCGGCATGAGCGGCGGCCGGTAGCCGTTACTTCTGGCGCCGCCGGAAGGACCGCCGGGCGCGGCCGAGCACCCGGGCGGGGCACCCAAACGGGAGCGCCGGGCGTAGCGGCGGCGGGGCACCGGGCGGAGCGGCGGCAGGGCACAGGGCGTGAGCCGTGGGGGATCGCCGGCGGGTGGCGGGCGGTCGGGCGCGACGCGGCCCCGACGAGCCCGGAGCGGTCTCGTAGTGAGCGGCGCGGCCCGGAGAGAGCGGCGAGAGTGCAAGGGTTCATAATCATCTTTGCGGCCGTTTGGGGTCTGGTGCTGGGCGCATGGTGGATTTGGCTGCGCAGCCGCAAGGTGGCCGGCATGGCGCGTCTGCGAAAACGGCTCGCGCCGGCCCTGGACGCCGAAGCTGCCGGGAAGCGCAGCCCGGCGCTGATTCGAACAGAAGATCCCTCGGCCGGCCGGATGGCGCTGCGGCTCCTGCGGCAGCTCAAGCTTACGGAACGCATCAAGCTGCTGCTCGAACAGGCGGGGCTGAAATGGCCGCCTGCGCGGTTGGTGCACGCTTCGCTCGCGCTGCTGCTGGCCGGTTTTTCGGCCACCTGGTACGGTAAGCCGGCCTACAGAGCCGCCGCGCTGCCGTTGGGCGCCGTCCTCGGGGCTCTGCCGTTCGTCTACGTATTGCGGCTGCGGTCCGAGCGGCTGCGCAAGTTCGAGGAACAATTTCCGGAGAGTCTCGAATTCTTGTCGCGGTCGGTGCGGGCGGGCCACGCTTTCTCGGTCTCGCT
>JBLNBX010000032.1:0-3232 GCA_050260275.1 bacterium | reverse complement strand
TGTGGTCGGCCATCGGGAACTCCTTCAAGACCGCGATGCTCACCGCGATCAAGGAAGTCGTCACGTCGAACGTCGCGCGCTTGTTCATGCAGTTGTTCGGGTATCGTGGCGGCGCTCCGGCTGGTGCCCCGGCCAGCGGCGGGTGGGCGTCGGTTCTCGGCGGCTTCGGCGGCATCTTCGCCGGGGGCGGCGGGCCGATTCCTGGCGGGTCCGCGGGTGGCTGGGGCACGCCTCCGTTCTTCCCGTCCGGAGCCGGCGGCGCGGGAGGCTCCGCTGGCGGCTGGTTCGGCGGTTGGAAGTCGAGCCTTTCCGGGTGGAAGGACTCGCTCGGCAGCCTCGGGAACATCGGTTTCCGTCCGGAACGCTGGCGCATGGATGAGGCGGGCAACATGACTCAGCTCTCCGGTGCTCGCGGCGTCGGCGGCTGGCAGGGCGGCGCGATGCTCCTTGGCGGCGGCATCCTCGGGATGGAGGGCCTCAGGCGCGGTGGTTGGTCCGGGGTCGGGATGACTACGGCGGGCGGCGCGCTGATTGGCGCGAAGCTCGGCGGTCCGGTCGGCGCGGTCGTCGGTGGCCTCGTCGGCTTCGCTGCCGGTATCGCGCGGCTGTTCGTGAAGAGCGCGGAAGAGAAGGCGCGCGAAAAGATCAAGGCGACCTACGGTGTCGATCTCAAGGACAAGGCGGTTCTGAAACAGATTGTGGAGATCGCGAGGCAGGGCTTCGGCGGCAACCTCGACATGGCGATCCGGAGCCAGCAGGTCCGCGACATTGTGGAGCTGTACGCCTTGAGCACGGGCCGGAGCGCGGCGGGCTTGCCCGGCGCCGTGCGCCCGGCGAGCCTAGTTCAGTCCGGAGGGTCGCTGTTCCAAGCGACCGGGTACTCGAATGGAACGCCGCTTCGGGCCTTCGGGGGTCTGCCGACGCTCGACAAGATCGGCGGAGGCACGCCGTCGAGTGCGCCGCCTATCGTGGTGCCGCTCCAGATCGACTCCAAGGCAGTCGGGACGGTGATCATCCAGAACGGCCGCGTGGTGGCGCAGGGCGCGCTCTCCGCGATGAAGGGCAATGCTGGCCGGCGTGAACTCACGAGCCTCCAGTTGAGTCCCGGCCTGCTGACCTCGTGAAGCTTTAGCCAATCCGCTTCGGGCACGTCCTTTCGTGTTTTGGCAATATGTGTAGAAATGCGAATTGGATTTCTGTTAGGCGCGGGTGTTTCGCTTCCCGCCGGGTTGCCCTCGACCGGTGATCTCACGACGAGGGTCCTCCGGGTCCCAAAATACGTCCTTCACACTGACGGATCATTCGTTAGGACGAGACCCAACTTACTCGGTGACGACTCATGGGTGACAAAGGCGCCGCTCTTGTCGACGGTGCTTACAACACTCCGCGACCTCTGCCAGCAGTATTTCGATGCAGAGGAGAAGGAAAGAACCGTCAACTACGAAGACTTGTTCTTCGCAGCGAGCCAGCTTCAGGAGCACCTCTCGCAGGAATACGAGAACCCAGTGGTCGAACCCTTTGCACGGAACATCCTGAATCGATTGCGCGGTTGCAAAGGCCGGGACCAGCTTCGTGAGATCACAGAACTGGCGTGCAGCTACATCACTGACGTGGTTGCGCTTGAACTGAGCGCGAACTCTATGGCACGCGCGCCGTTGGCGTGTCTTGTCGAGGCGGTACGCGACACAGCGTTCGAAGGCTGCGACGTCTTTACCCTCAATCACGATGTACTCATCGAGAGGTCGCTCGCCGAAGCGTCTGTGACATTCGTTGACGGCTTTGGAGCAGCAGACGGAGACGTGTCATGGTGGAATCCAGAACTGCTTAATCGGACTTCGCGAACCTATGTCTTAAAGCTGCATGGCTCGATCAGTTGGGCCCGCTACGACGGCCGCCTCGCGAAAGTGCTGGGGCCTGATCGTGACCACGCGCGCACCCATGATGGCGAGCTGTTGGGCATTCCAGATCGCGCTGGACTCCTCATAGGGACGTTTAACAAGATCCGCGATTACTTCAGGCAGCCATATTTTGAGCTATTTGCGACCCTCCGTCGGCAAATGGCCAAAATCACCTCTTTGTTGATCAGCGGATACAGTTTTGGCGACAAGGGGATAAACGCGGTCCTGACCGAATGGATGTACACAGGCGATCAGCGTCGGCTCATCGTACTGCACGCAGACGGCAGCAGGTGTATCGCCCGTGCGCGTGGGGCGATCCGAAATCTACGTCAACGGTTCGACGGCAGTCGTATGCTCGTCCATCCCTCTCATCTGTGTGATTGTTCCTGGCAGACTCTACGTCGCCAACTCTGCATCCGCTGACGGCTGCATGCCCAGTGGCCAAGAGGGCACTGCACACGGCTTCTGCTGAAAGCCAACATTGTCGGCTAACATCGCCTGTCCTGAGTCCTCCACATGCCTGGCTCCGTCCAAAACGCCGCTCCGTGCACGGTGCTGCCGCCGACCTTGTGCGTCGCCTTCGCGCGCGCACAGGAGTACCCGGCAATTGAGAACGAGTACCGGAACGGCGAGTCGCAGCGGTCAGTGCAGGCGAATAACAGCCGGAAGCGGTGGCGTCTGGCGAAGCGCCTTACCCCGCCGCAACTTCAGGCGCTCCGCAGGTTCTACGAAGCTCGCAGCGGTCCCGTCGAGCCGTTCTATTTCTACGACCCTTACGAAACTAATCCGAAGTTCTCGTGGGACCCGACCGGCGCCAATCCGACCGGGCGGTACACCGTTCGGTTCGATTCCGAGTGGAGCCAGTCCTCGATGCCGGGCCGGTCGGACGTGGGCATCGACCTCGTCGAACTGGCCTGAACCGAAAGAGAATTCGCCATGCTGTTGCTGAAACCCGGAGTACGGATCGCCGGCCTTCGGCCGGAAACGGTGCTTGCTGTCGTCACCGCAGAGCGCATCCTCGAAGAAATGGGCGTGGACTGCGTGATCACCGCCGCCCTCGACGGGAAGCACACGGCTGGCTCCCTGCACTACTCCGGCGCAGCGGTTGACATCCGTTCGCGCGAACTGGCGCCCGACGATCTGAAGAAGCTCGTCGCACGGCTCCGCGAGTGCTTGGGTGAGGACTTCGACGTGGTCCTCGAAATCGATCACGTCCATCTCGAGTTCCAACCGAAAAAGCCGTACGGCAATGCCTGACTACATCGGCAACATCCTCGTTCCGGAGATCGCGCCCTCCGGCACCTTCCCCATCATTCCGGACTACCCGCACGGCC
>JBLNBX010000031.1:0-5157 GCA_050260275.1 bacterium | reverse complement strand
CCAGCGTAAACGGAGCGGCGGACTCGCGCTTCGCCGGTGCGGGCCTGTTTTCGGCCATGCGCTGCGCGTGCTCGAGCACGAGCTGGGCGCAATAGGCCAGCGAGTTTATCTTCCGCACCCGCGAGCGTTTCGCGCGCCAGTTCTCGAACGCCTCGTCGATGCCGAGCAGCACGGCTTCGAGCGGCACGCCGGCATCCTTCCAGGTTTCGATGAGCGCCCAATCGAGCGGAGACAGCAGGAACAGTCCGGTGCCGCGAGCGCGCTGAAAATGCTCTTCGATTTCAGTGAAGTAGTTGAAGTAGTTTGCGAACTCTTCGTTGAGCATCGGCCGCGCCTACCAGAGCAGGTTACCGCGGATTAGGAAGCGCACCGGCGGCATCGTCGAGCGCCTTATCCAACACTCCTGCCACCAGAGCGACGTGCGGTTCCGAAAGGGCCGTGAGGTGGTTTCCGGGTAGGTCGAAGATCTCTACCCCCCGCGCGAAAACGTTCCCCCAACCCATTGCTTCGATGGCGTATGCGTCGGCCCGCGGCTCTTCCACGCGGAGCAGGAGCCCGCGGCTCGAAACGGCCTCGGGCCGGTATGCGCGTACGGCCCTGTGGACGGCATATATGGGATTCCTGAGCCGCACCGGCACTGGCAGCCTCGCTGCCCGGAGCACACTGTAGATCACCTGGGCGGCGTCCTCCGTGCGCTGGTGGAGAAACGCGCGCAGGCGCGGCGCGAGATAGCGTGCGCAACCTGCCAGGCCTGCTCTCCGCAGGTTGCTCGCGTGGTAGGCCACGCGAACGGCCAGGTGACGCCGCCGCAATCCGAAAACCTCCGCGCGGCTGAGCTGCCGCAGCGCTCCCGGATTGTAGCTGTCGAGCAGCGCGACAGTGCAGGCGCTTCCGCCGAGCGCCCGGGCGAGTTCGACGGCAATGGGGCCGCCGGAGCAGACGCCGAGAAGCACGCACCGCCGCTCGAGTCCGGCCGCGCGCAACTCGGGGAGGTACTCCGCAACGACATCCTCCACACAAAAATCGTGAGACCCGGGCAAGCGAAGAGCGTACACCGGCCGCTCCGGATGCAGGTGGCGCGCGAGGTGGAAGAAGCCGGCCACATTACCATGCGAGCCGGGGATGCAGATAAGGGGCTCGTAGTTTCCGGCCGGTCTTATCGCGACGAGAAACCTGAACTGCTCCTCTTGCGAACTCGCGCCTTCCAGAGCGGCCGCCAGGCCGGCCACGGTCGGGTTCGCATAGAAGCGCTCCGGCGCAACCGCAACGCCGGTTTCGGCCGAAACGCGGGCGACGAGCGCGGCGGCCTGCAGCGACGTGCCGGAGAGCGTCAAAAAGAAGTTGTCGTCGCGGCCGGGCATCTGCGGCAGGTTCAGAACCTGCGCGAAGATCCGCGCGATGCCGGCCTCCCGAGAGTCGCGCGGCGGCTCGCCCGCGGGCGCAGCGGGTTGCAACGACAGGTCCGCTTCCGTGATCCCGAGCCTGGCCGCAAGCCCGATTCGCTGCAGCTTGCCCGTCGGTCCCTTGGGTAGGGAGTCCAGCGTGAAGATGCGCTCGGGGACCTTGTAGTGCGCGAGCGAAGCGGCCGCGTGCCGGCGCAGCTCCTGTTCGGACGCAGCGTGCTTCAAAACGACGGCAGCCGCAACCGCCTCGCCCAGCCGCGAATGCGGAACCGCGAACGCGACCGCCTGAGCGACGGCCGGGTGTGATAGCAGTACCTCGTCTATCTCGCGCGGCGCGAACTTCTCGCCGCCGCGGTTGATCAGCTCCTTCAGACGCCCGGTTAGGAAAAGATACCCGTCCCCATCGAGATAGCCCTGGTCGCCCGTGCGGAACCAGCCGTTGGTGAACGCGCGAGCGTTCGCCTCGGCATTCGCCTCGTAACCCGCGAAGACGTTCGGGCCGCGGGTAACCACCTCGCCAGTAGAGCCGGCGGGGAGCAAGGTCCCCACATCGTCCATCACGGCGACCTCGGGGCCGGCCGCAATGCCCACCGATCCTGGCTTGCGAGCACGCGGAGGCAAGGGATTCGATGCCATCTGGTGCGCGGCCTCAGTCATCCCATACGCTTCGATCACGGGTGCGTTGAATGCAGACTCCAGGGCGGCCATAAGCGAAGGCGCGAGCGCCGCCGAACACGAGCGGATGAACCGCAGCGGCGTTTTCGCAATCACATCGGCGTGCTGCGGCGCGGCTTCCAACACGGCCTGGTGCATGGTGGGAACGGCCGTGTACCATGTGGGCCGCAGCTCCTCCAGCCAGCCGAAGAACGCAGGGACAGCAAAGCCGGGGCAGCAAGCCACGCTGGCGCCGGCGTCGAGCGAGGCCAGAAGCGCGGCGACGAGGCCGTGAACGTGAAACAGCGGCATGACGTTCAGGCAGCGGTCGGCGGGCGTCAGTTGCAGGCTCTCGCGGATATGCCGCGCGGACGCGAGCAGATTGGCGTGGGACAACGGAACCAGTTTCGGACGGGACGTTGTGCCGGAGGTGTGCAGTACGAGCGCCTCGGATGTGTCCGGTTCGCGCTGCCGCGAGATGGGCTCTTCGCCCGCTGCCAGCGTGAACGCTCCAGCAGGCGACTCGCGATCAGCGCGCAGGCAAATCACCTTGATCGCCAGTTTGAGGGCTGCTTCGGCCGCGGCGCCAGCGATCCCCTCCTGGAGCACGAGCGCGGCGGGCCGGAGGTCGCCCAGGAAGAACGCAAACTCCTCCGCCGTGTAAGCGGGGTTGAGTGGCGCGCACGACCCGGCGGCGGTTATCGACAGAAACGCCGAAGCCATTTCCGGGCCATTCGAGGCGACCAGCGCCACGCGGTCTCCGCGGCGGATTCCGGCCCCCAGCAGCTTCTGAGACGCGGACTGTATGAGAACGCCGAGTTCACCGTATGTGAGAGGCCTCCGCCCGGGCGCCAGCAGGGCAACATTGTGCGCAGGCGCACGCTGGACGAGCGATGGCACGGCCGCGCCCGTCACGCCGCCGATCCCGGACGCTGCGCCCGGCGCCAGATCAGCTCCAGGCCCTCTAGCGTGAGGTTCTCATTGATGGTCTGGATGTAACTCGAACCGCCGGTAATGACGCGCGCCTGGCCACCGGTGCCGATCACCTTAGTGCCGGGTCCAAGCTCATGGATGAGGCGTTCGAGGATGCCGTCAATCATCCCGACCGTTCCGTAATACAGCCCGGACTGCATACTGCCGACCGTGTTAGTGCCGATGAGCTTGTCCGGACGCCGGACGTCCACCAGCGGCAGGCGCGCTGCCTTCTTGAAAAGACCCTCGACCGCGATACCGATGCCGGGGCAGATGAGCCCGCCCAGGTACTCGGCGTTGGCCGAGATGGCGTCGAAGGTGATGGCTGTGCCGAAGTCGACCACCACGCAGGGGCCGCCGTACTTGTGCCAGGCAGCGGCCGAATTGACTATGCGGTCCGCCCCGACCTCGCGCGGATTCTCATAGCAGATCCGCAGGCCGGTGTCGGTATCCGAGTTGACGAACACCGCTTCGGTGTGGAAGTAGTCCTCGGCCATCTGCGCCAGCGATGAGTCCAGGGGCGGGACGACGCTGGCGATGATGATTCCATCGACGTCGGCCAGCCGGAGGTCCGATAGTGTGAACAGAGTCCGAAGGAGGATGCCCCACTCGTCGGCCGTCTGCCCGTGAACGGTTCGCAGCCGCCAGTGGGCGCTGAGTTCCCTGCCCTGGAATACTCCGATCGTCAGGTTGGTGTTGCCAGCATCAAGAGCCAGAAGCATGATCTCACTCCGCTGACCGGACGCCTCCGGCTAGAACAGTAACTCGAATGCCGTCGGGACGCCTCACGTACAGGTAACCGGCCGGGTCGAGCCCGTCTGTTACGCCCTGTATGATAGCCGCGCCCTGATTCACAATGACACGCTTGCCGCGAACCCAGGAGGAGCGGGCGGCGAATTCGCTGAGAGTATCTGGCGCGCCCACGCGCCGGTCGATGGCGTCGAGAAGGCGCGCGAGGAGGGCTTCGCGGTCATGTTCGCGGCCGGTTGCGAGGCGAAGAGAGGTCGCGATGCCGGCCAACTCGGGCGGAAAAGCGGTGTGGTTGACGTTGATGCCGATGCCCGCGATGAAGGCATCGAGCGCGCGGGTGACGAGGATTCCAGCGACCTTCCGGCCGTTGATGAGGACGTCGTTGGGCCAGCGCAGATCGCAGTCGAGGCCGATGGCGTCCGCCGTGGCAAGCCCCAGCGCGAGCGTGAGCAGCCCCGGCTCGGGCAACCGCAGAACGATCGAGACGTAGAGCCCGGCTCCGGCCTCGGAATACCAGGAGCGGCCGAAACGCCCCTGGCCGGCTGTCTGTTCGTTAGCCACCACCGCGGTACCGTGCGGCGCTCCGGAAGCGGCCAGCCGGGCGGCCTCGGCCATCGTAGTCGCGCACGATTCAAGCCTGATGATGTTCCTGGAGGAGCCGTCCGGCCGCGTGCTGGTTTCGGATGCGGGTTGATCCGGCGCAGTATCAGGTTGCCGGTCTGCACCGCCCGACGGCAAGCCCTCCGCTTCCCGCCGGCCGGGTTCACCGTCCGGCGCGGACGATCCGTTCAATTCGAGCCAGAAACAGATGTCCACCGCGGGCGCGGAGTGTGTGATGGATCCGGAGGAAACGAAATCAGCGCCGGCTTCTGCGTATGCGCGGACGTTGTCGAGCGTGATGCCGCCGGAGATTTCGACGACGGCGCGCCCACCGATGTACCGCACCCACTCAGCGGCTTCAGCGGGAGTCAGGTTGTCGAGCAGCAGCCGCGTCGCGCCCGCGGCCAGAGCTTCATCGAGTTCCGCGCGCGTGCGCACCTCGATCTGGACGGGGACGCCCGCAGCCATGGCGGCCTCCAGCGCGGGGCGAACGCCTCCGGCGGCGGCGATATGGTTGTTCTTGATCAGGATGGCGTCATACAGACCCATCCGATGGTTCACGGCGCCGCCCGCAGCAGCGGCCGCTTTCTCCAGCAGACGCAGGCCGGGCGTGGTCTTGCGCGTGTCGAGCACGCGGCAGCCGGTGCCCTCCACTCTTTCGACGAACTTGCGCGCCTGCGTCGCCACGCCGCTCAGCCGCTGCAAGAAATTCAGCGCGACGCGTTCGCACTCGAGCAAAGTCCGCGCGCGGCCCCGAACGGTGGCGAGCACGGTGCCT
>JBLNBX010000030.1:0-16348 GCA_050260275.1 bacterium | reverse complement strand
TATCGTCTAATGGTTAGGACGGAGCCCTCTCAAGGCTCAAATACGGGTTCGACTCCCGTTAGCGCTACCATCCAGCCCAGCTAGAGATTCAACCGCCCATCCCCGTCCGCACGCGTTACGTACACCCTTGCTAGGCCATCGGGCTCGGACTTAACTGCCGCCGCCAGCGGCTTCGACATTGCCAGCACGTAGTTGGACGGGCCGCTCAGGAACCCGGCCCTGCGCAACCCGCTCCGCCACGCGGCGTGCGTGAAGTTACCGATGACTAGGTCCGCGCCGAGATCGGCCAGCGCGTCCCGCGTGCGCGCCAGCAGCTCCGTCAGATGCTCTTCCGGCGCGAGCGCGTCGAGGATGGTTCCGACGGTCAGGTCGCCAAAGTAGGCGTTCTCCCGCATCGCAGTCGCCAGGCCAACCGACCATCCAACCGCCTCGCCACCCCTGCGCAGGACGAAACGCCTGAGCCGTGGCTCGGAGCCGGGGTGAAGACCGGCCACTCCGGCTGCGTCGCGCACCGCCGCGAAGGTCAGCGCCTCCCGGCAACCGCGCCATACGCTGCCGGCCTCCCCGGGCTTGAAGCCTTCGGCATCCAGTGAGTACCCGCGCGCACCCGGACGCCAGTGCGCCGCGCGCCATGCGGCCAAGCCGGCCGCGCCCAGCCCCGTCGCCGCTGCAAAGCGCGCCACTATGCGCCGGCTGGCCTCCTGCAGCGGGGCAATCTCCCGCAGAAACCGGCCTGCGCGAATCACAGAGAACTGAAAGGGCGCCAGCGCCACACGCCAGCCGGCGGCTTTCAGCAGCCTCGCGAACGGGTTCTGCTCGTTGCCCATGCCAACGGCGTAGATGTAGTCGCCGCGTCTCTCAAGAAACCTCAGCATCTGGAGCCCGACTCCGGCGAACGCCCGGTCCACCGTGCCCTCGCTCAGCGGGCTCTGCACATTGATGAGCGGCACCTCACGGCCCGCCAGCCATCCCCGCTGCTCCATCAACGTGACGCCGCCGCGGACCGCGCCCGTCTCATCGACAGCCACGAAGCGTGTCCACGTGATGCCGCCCGGCGCGGGCGCGCATTCGGGCGGAGCTTCCTCAGCGAGCGTGAAAGGCGGCTCGCCGTGAATGCGCAGGCGCTCATTGAACGCCCGGCAGGCGGGCAGCAGGGCGTCCGTTACCGGCGTGAACTCTATCCCCATCGCATCACGACGTGCCCCGGAGGATTTTGCCGGGCAGCCATCGCCACTCAAGCCTCCGCCGCGCAGCCGCATCCATCTCGAACACTCCTTTTTGCCAGGCCAGGTAGTCGAGAATCTCCGAAGCCGGCACGAACCAGCCGTTCTTCTTCGCGAGGCGCTCCATGAGCCGCCGGAACTCTGGGTGCAGGCGGCCATTCTCAACAAATCCGCGCCCGAAGTGCGTATATGCGATGGCCGCTCCGCCCTCCTCCTCTAGCCGGTCCTGGTTACGCTCCGCGATCAGCTTCAGAAACGCCGGGCCCTCCGCGCCCTCGCTGGCCGCGAACCAGCGTTGCACAAACGGCCGTTCCGGATCGTGATATGGCATCCACGGGCACGCCCGAAGCGTGTTCAGGTCCGTGAAGACAAAGTTCCGGCAGTAGCGAATACGCTCCCGGCAGACGTCTCCCCAGAAACCCGGATGGCCTTCGACATGGCCGTAATAACGGCCGCGCTTACCGAGCGCGTGGAGCTTACGGCGGATGCCGCTCAGCCGCGCATCGCCCCAGTACAGCGCCTCCGCGTTGTAGTGGTTGGCCATCGAGACGGGATAGCGGCCGAAGTACTCGCGAAAGCGCTCCAGCCCTTCGAGTGTTTCCTCGCGCGTGCAATCGTGCGGCGCGGCGTTGTGCCAGGCGATCTCGAAACCGGCGTCCGCAAGCCGCTGGACGTGTTCCAGGTATTCGGGATTGCCGCAGGTCTCGCCCGCCGAGTTCGCCTCGCGCCGCGGGGCGAGCGGCCAGACGGCAATAGTAGTCCGAAGACCGAGGTCTTTCAGGAACGAGTAAACCAGCCGGCTGGTCGCGAGCGATTGCCCGTCCGGATCGTCGAACACTGTGAAGGCAAAACCCCGCCCTTCCGGCGAGCTCACGGTGCCGGTTTGTTCACTCACGCAGCTTCTCCTCAAGCGCCCGCCGGACCTGCTCGTACGAGGTCCACCCGGCGGCCTCTTCGATGTCGAAAAGCGGCCCGTACTCCTCCTCGACGAGGCTGGCCAGGGTGACCGCCGCGATCGAGTCCCAGGCCTCCACCGCATCGCGCGTCGCGCTCCGTACTGAAGCCCCGTCCAGCGAAGGGAACGCCGCCAGGAAGATAGCTTCGAGCCGGGCATCGAGTTCAGACATGCGCAGCCTCCTGAATAGCGTGGGAGAGCGTGGGGCAGCGGGCGTCGAAGTCCGCGCGGGATAGCTTCGGGTCCGTTCCCCCGATGCCCAGCCCCGCGAAGAACTCGCCGAGAGGACCGTTTCGTTCCGTAGCCTGGTATTCGAACAGGATGTCGTTCACTTTCAGCTCCTCGAACAGGCGCCGTAGGGTCGCGTGCTCGATGCGGCGGGAAAACGCCCTGCAGCTCATGACCCAGCACGAGACGACAGCCGCCGAGCCGCGCCGCTCTCCCGCCGCGACGGCGATTTTTCCCAGCGGGCCGAACTTGTCGGAGTACTCGACGGTAAGGAGGAACGCTTCCGGCCGCGCCAGCATCTCGCGCCACTGCGCCTCCGGGATGCGCCGCCCGTTCAGGTTGAACTGGTTCGTCTTGTTCACCAACTCCAGGGCGCGTTCGTCGGAGGCATCTCGCGACAGCCGGAACGCGAGACGCGCGTCTAGCGATGCGAGAAACGCCTCGCGATCGCCCGCCGCGTTCTCCGCGCTTCGCGCCTCCGCGCCGTCCCGAATGCTGCGGGCGCGAATGCGATCCTCGGCCTGAATAGCCGGGCGGCCGAACCACTCGCGCAGCGTATGGAAGAACGCGGGCATCTGTTCCGGCTCTCCGGCCGGGAACCTCAGACACCGGACCTCGGGAAAACGCGATTGCACCTCGGCGGCCTCGAGCGGGCTGTCGTCAACAAACGCAACCGCGTCGGGACCAATGTTCCAGGCCTCGAGTATGCGCGCCACGGACTCCGACTTCGGACCCCAGTGCACCTCGACCGGAAAGAAGCTGTCGCGCTTGACGAGCAGATCGGAGCGGGAGAGCGCTTCATCCACCCGTGCGGGGTCGTTTTTGCTCGCGATTGCCAGCAGCACGCCGCGCTCGGCGAGCGAGTTCAGGAACTGCTGGTACAGGCCGTGAATTTGCGCCCCGCCTTCGAGCGTGAACTGGATTCCGGATACGCCAACCTCGCCGAGAATCCCGCTCCAGAGCGTGTCGTCGAGGTCGGTGATAAGACCCTTGAGGGCCGGCGCCGGAATCAGGAGCTCGACGAGCAGCTCCGCCACGGCCGAGGCGTGCGGCAACCGGTACGGACAGCCCTGAGCTAGTTCGGCGCGCAGGTCGAACCTGTCCGCAGGCGGAGAAAGGCGGTCGAGTTCGGCGGCGCTGGCGAGCTTGACGCCGCGCAGCGAGGCCGCGTCCTCGGCGAACGCCCACACCGCGCGCTGCAGTCTCGTCTCGACGTTCAGAGCCTGCGCAGGCGTTGAGATTTCGAGCGGAGGCAGCGGAAGCGTGGGCAGCATCAGCGCCACAGGAACGGATTCGGATATCCGGGCCAGTGAGCGCCGCAAGCGGTCCAGGCTGGCTCCAACGGCGGCGAAAATGTCGTCAAACGCACCGGGGGCCCAGCCTCCCAGGCGGCGAAAACCGAGGCGCGGGTCAAGATCGTACCACTCCAGAAGCACGGCCGCGCCCGCGTAGCCGGCCGGGTTGAAGTCCTCCAGGCTCCCCAGCAGATCGCCGTAGCGCGACGTGTCCACCTGGACGCCCGCGCCGGAGCGCCGCGCGAGCAGGTGTGCGCGAAAAAAAGTCTGTGTGTGTATCGGCGTGCTGGAACACGCCAGCAGATAGCGGCCGTTTTCGGCTGGGTCTGTCCGGGCCGCCCGGATGATTTCGAGCGCTTCCCGCAGTTTCATTCGCCTCTCAAGTCCTCCGCAGCCCCATGCAACAGCTTGGTTTCTTGCATACCGGCCGCCGGCGTGCATAACCGCGCTGCGAGCCACTATTGGGAGAAATGAGAGCGCGGAAAGGCGGCCGGCGGCCCTGTGTCATGACTGACAGTGCAATTTGGCTACCTGCCGCCGCTGGCTTGACTTCGCCTGAGCCGCAGCCGGGGCCGCCACCGCTCGACACCATCGTGCCCGGGAGCGTAGATTGAGACTAGAGTGTTTCGGTTTGCTGCAGTGCCGGTGCTAGCCTTTACCACACTGGGGATGTGTGCGACGCCTGCAGCCGGCGAGTCCCGCCCGGCCGTGCAGGAGCAGAAGGCGCCAGAGGAGCAACCGGTCGAAACAGTCGAGCTGGACGCCGGCAGGAAGGAACTGCTCAAGCTCATCGGCCAGCTCCAGCAAAAACTCCCCAGCGAGCTGGAACGCAAGCTGATCATCATCTCTATGAAGATCTCCACCGGCTGGTGCTCTCCGCATGACGCCAAGGAGTTCGAGGACGAGGTGAACAAGCTCTCCCCGGGCCAGCAGCGCCGCTTCGAAAAGGAGTGGAAACTGGTGCGCGAGCACAAGGCCTGGCCCACGGTGGCTGTGAAATCGGAGGCGAAGCCCGAGCCGGCTGCACCTGCAAAGTAACCGGACCTGGCGAACCGAACCCGCTCCGAGTTCAGTAGCTCCAGGTATTTCCGCGCGTTGAGCGTTGGCGTCGCGCCCGAGGTCACCCGTTTCGCGGAGCATGATCCGGCGCCAAGATCGAGGTGATCGTCCGCTGCGGGGCCAGGGCATAGCCGAGTGGCTCTGCCGGCACGCTTCCCGAGTCCCGCCACGGCTTCTTCTCAGAGTCCAATTGCAAGAGCCTGGCGTGCCAGCAGGCGGACACGGCGCCCCTCCCACCCAGCCCCTGTGCTGTGATATGTTTAGAGCGTCGTGAAGTGGACGGGCAGGACGGTGCGCCGCAGGGCAGTCTCGGCTGCGTGCTCAGGTACCCAGGCCCGGTTTTAGCAGGGTGTCACTCTCCACTTTGCCGTCCATCTTCCGATCAGCCCTGGTTCTTGAGTAGGGGATAGATGGTTTGAACTTGGTCCGGCAGCGGTTAAGCTCTTGCCGGGTAGTTAAGTAGAAGCCAACGCAGGGCGGGAGTAATTCAGTGGTAGAATGCCAGCTTCCCAAGCTGGACGTCGCGGGTTCGAGTCCCGTCTCCCGCTCCATGTTTTCTAGCACTTACAGCCAGTTTGGGAACACCCACCGATTCCTCGTTACTCCGTTTACTCCATTAAGCCGACTTCGCCAATTCTGACGGCTGGGTTTTCGGTTTTCGAAGCACCGCGGCTTCGAGTTTCGTGAGTGCGGCTCGCTTCTGCTCCAGGTCGGAGCTGGTGTACACCTCCAGGCTGACGCCGAGTCCGTGGCCCCTCTGGTCGGAGGCGACCTTCGGATCTGGTCCAGCTTCGGGAACATGTACCGCCGCCACAGGTTGTCCAGCGACAGCGGCGTGGTGATTTTCTCGGATTGGAAAACTAACCTATCCGGGGCACATACAGTGCCAGCGAAGCCGCTCATCGATGGCTCGACCATCCTTCCCTATGAGGAGACGGCATGCGTTCCGACGGCCTCGACGGGATCTATAGATCCGAATATGATTGTGTGACGGAGCCTTGCGATGGCGACTACCTCAACTCAGAAGACCACCGCTGAAGACGTTGTCCGGGATAGAGCCATCAGGCTCTTCACCTATCTGAAGGAACTCACGGAACTCCGGAGCGAGGTTAAGAGAAGCTGCGATCAGTACGATCAAGTCGTCTGGTGGACCGAGATTCCCAGAGAGAAGGAATGCTACTGCGCTGCATGGGACATTGGACGCGAAGCCGCCTACGACGATTGGATTCGGGTGGAGCGGCCACGACGCAAGCGGCCGCCGTCACCGCCGCCAAGTTTGGCGCCGTGGCTGAGCGAACGTGAAGTGTCCGATTCCTCCCTCGAGACTCCGCACCTGAAGGAGGCCATAGTCGAGGAGGTTCGTGAGGTCGGCTCCGAGAGCGGCACCGCGCCGGAGACCGTGGTACGAAGACTGGAAGACTGTCCGGCAATCTCGCGGCAATGGCTGTACGTTCAGAATCATTGGCTTCCGTGGGCGCATGAGGATCGTCGGCTGCTCAATGTTCAGGCGATCTACAATGAGCTCTTCACCGCCTATCAAAAGCAGGAGCGATTAGGAGAGACATATGAGGTGGTCGTCGGCATCGGCTTGCTGACCTGGCGACCTCCGCATGGTCCAGAAGTCAGACGCCACGTAGTAGCTGCTCAGTCCACAATCGAATTCGATCCTAAGACCGGAGTAATTACAGTCGGCGCGGCTGCTGATGGAGCTCGGCTGCGCCTTGAGCAGGAGATGCTTGAGCCTCAGGACCGGCCGTTGCCCGACGTGCAGAACCGCATCCAATCGCAGCTTACCGACATTGGGGATGATGTCTGGACCGGCCCGGACCTTGTGGCCGCCCTCAACACGTACTTCCAGCAGATCTCCTCGGAGGATGCTCTGCACGTTGTCCTGGAGCCGCAGGATAGTGCCAGCGACCACAGGCGTCCCCGCATGCATCTCGCACCCGCGCTAATCGTTCGACAACGCACGGATCGGAGCCTTGTGCGGGTCTTCAGCGACATCGCCGAGCAGCTCAAAGCCGGGGTACCGATCCCACTCGGGGTTGAGGAACTGGTCCAGATACGAGATGACAAAACCTCCGAAGTAGATGCTGAGAGCGATAGTTGCGGCTGTCCCGCTACGTGGCTGACGGCTATGCAAAAGGGACCGGCGATCGTGTGGTAAACAGACCGGAAGCGGAGGCGATTGTTGAGCAGATAGTCAAAGCTCTTGGCGACCCAGCATATGAAGGGAAGAGTTTCGGTGTAATCAGCCTTCAAGGAAATGCTCAGGCCAATCTGATTCGGGATTTATTGATCGATCGCATCGTCGCGCAGAGAATGCAGCAGCGCGGCATAGTCTGTGGGAACGCCTATGCCTTCCAGGGGGATGAGCGTGACGTCATCTTTCTTTCAATGGTCGCTGCGACGAACGATGGACGCCACATCGGTGTGCTTTCCAAGGAATCGGATAAGCGCAGATTCAATGTAGCGGCAAGCCGGGCGCGGGATCAAATGTGGCTTTTCCACAGCGTTACGGTGGAGGACCTGAGCAGCTTCTGTTTGAGGCGGCAACTGCTTGAGTATTGTCTCAACCCGAAGGTGAAGGCAGACACCATAGAGGGGGTCGATATTTCCAAGCTGCAACGGCTGGCGGCCGAGATCAACCGTCGCGATGCGCGCCCCCCGATCCCTTTCGATAGCTGGTTCGAAATCGATGTTTTTCTTCAAATCGCCAATCGAGGGTTCCGTGTTATCCCACAATACGAACTGGCCGGAAAGCGCATCGACCTTCTCATCGAAGGACTGCGAGGCCGACTGGCTGTTGAGTGTGATGGCGACGAATGGCACGGACTAGAGGAATGGGATAGGGATGTTGACCGACAGCGAATGCTGGAACGTTGTGGGCTTCAGTTCTGGCGTGTCCGTGGCAGCGCGTTCTACCGAGACCCCGAGAGAGCGCTGGAGCCTCTCTGGCAACTTCTGAAAGACCGAGGGATATATTCAAATATGGCATCGGCGCCCACGCCTCCGGTTGATCATTGCGCAGATACGCGGCCCTCAGATGTGGAGACCGTGGTTGACGTCGAGGAGGAGGAGGAGCAAGACGAATTCGAAAACGCGTCTTCGGCCAGTTCTCCGGCGGAGACAGTGAACGGCACCGAGAGTGAAGGCGAAGGGGAAGGTTGTGGTACCGACCAGCAGTCCTTGCTGTTCACGCCAGCAACGGACGAGCTCGCTGTTGCTCTCCCGCGGTACACGCAGTGGATGCCCCGTCAGCTACCCGATCCCCATGCGGCGTCGCTCACAGAGCTGATGGAAGGGCTGGTGGAGATCATTTCCGTCGAGGGTCCGATGACCTGCCGCCGCGCCTACGCACTCTATAACCGGGCTGCGGGGAACTCACGTCTTGGCAGGCAGATTCTTCATGTCATGAACCGCGCAATATATCGCGCAATCAGACTCGGACGTTTACAGCAAAATGACGAGCGGCGCCGAGGTGGGCAGATCAATCAGATCGTCCGCGTCGCTGGATCGCCTGAAATTCGTGTCCGTGAGCGAGGGCCCCGCACTCTCGAGGAGATCCCACCGATGGAGATTGCTGCGGTCCGCGAGATGATCGTAGCCAATGAACCCCTCCTGGACGAGGATCAATTGGTGAGGCGCCTCGCGGGGGTCTACGGGATCGGACGCGTCACGTCGCAGATTCGGAAACTTCTTCTCGGATAGAACCGCATTTGCTCCTGCATCTCCAGGCACAGGCATAGAGACGAGCGCCTGGAGCGCGCTGGAGCCGTATATGCAGCGTGCCGAGATCGGCAAAATGTTCCCATTCTCGCGCGCCTCGTCAGGCCCGGGCCACACGGCTGTTCCGGTGAAATGTTCGCCTCCATCACCGTGGCTCACTGAAGGAGCCCTGCGGCGGTCAACGCGCCTGCGCGATGCGTGGCGTGGCGGAGGCTCCGGCCGTTCTTACTGAGTGCTTCGGACGGGCGTACTTCTCCGCCGCTTTGCGGTGCTGCTCCGCTACGGCGTGGCGAAGCGAGGCGGGGCTGAGCACCTCGACATGCGGTCCATGCCGCATGATGTCCATGAGGATCTCCTGGGGATCGCTGTAGGGTATCTCCAGTTGCAGGCTGCCATCCGGCAGTTCGGAAGCGCGCTGCTGCGGGTGCCATTCCTCCCAGGCCACCCACCTCGCGGCGACGGAATCGAACAGCAGCACGGCAGTGTGTTCGGCGGGTCCGGCGAAGATCCCATACCCCTGCTGGCCATCCGCCGGCATCTCCAGGGCGGGCTCCTCCAGGACCGAGGCCAGGCGGACAGCATCCACCGCAAACCGGCGCATGGCTTCCTTCTCGTGGCACCAGCCATCCAGATACCAGTTGCCGCGATAGTAGATAACTCGCTGCGGCGAAACCACGCGGTCGCCCTCAGCCGCGCGCGACCGCGAGTAGTAGCGCATCCGCAATTTTCTGCGGCGCAGCGTGGCGTCGCAGATGGCCTGGAAATGGCCGGGATCGACCGGGCGGTGCGGTGCGGCGCTTACCGCCATCCGTTCCAGAATGCTCTGGGCGCCGCGGCTGGACTTGCCTAACAGTGCACGCAGCTTATCCCTGAACGGGCCTAGCTGTTCCCGCACGAAGCCGGGCTGGAGTTGATCGAGCAGCGAGTGCATCAGCAGCAGCGAGTAGACTTCGCGCTCTGTGAACCACAGTCCGGGCAGGTTGAACTCCTCCGCCGTGTACTTGTAACCTCCGGCCTGCATGTCGAAGGTGATCGGAGCGCCCAAACGGTTCCGCATATACTCCAGGTCACGTTTGAACTGCGCCGGTGAGATCTCGAACATCTCGATAATTTCGCGCCTGGAGGGCGGCTTCTTACGCCGGAATAAGCGGTCGAGTTTGTAAATCCTTTCCATCTGGCTCATGGCATCACCAGGTCAAGCAGACCTCATAATCTTAAGTCAGCGCACCCGGAATGTCGATGTCATGAGATTGACGGCGTCAGTAGTGTCCGCCGCTACGCCGCGCGCCTGCGGGTTGGGCGGCTCATGCGCGTATGGAAGCTCGCCGGGGCGCCATTCCCATTACTGGCAAAGGCGCACAAGTGAACGCACCGGCGCTCCGCCCAGAGTGCGGCACCCGTGAGGCCATGTCCGGTCAAGCGGATCTCCTCGCCGATGCCGATTGCCGGCCGGACCAGCGTCTCCGCCGCGCCGGTGCTCTTGAGGAACTGCGCCGCCTGTCCGGCGGTGACAGCGGCGGCGTCCGGCGTCTCCATGGCGTCGAGTGCGTAACTTCGCACCAGCTTCGGGAACAACGCGCGCATCGTGTGGGGATGGTCCATCAGGTCCAAGCCCATGTTGTTCGGGCCGAGCGCGAAGATGAGGCCGGCTTGCCGCTCAGTCCAAACAAAGGCGCGCAGGTAAGCGTCGATGGAAGCGGCAGCGGTGGCGTACATTGCGTCCATAGCCTGGGTCGGCGATGCGGAGCCCAGACGTTCGAACTTGGCTTCGATCTCCTCCCAGATCGCCGATTGGTCCGACCGGCGGCTCGCCCCCATTTGCATCGACGCGGAAACCTGTGCCGCTTTGGCCGCTCGCGCGCGCGCGTACATGACGTGCTTTGCGGGCTTGAAATCCGGGGCGTCGGCGTGCCAGCGGAGAGCTTCCACGCAGGATACGGGTATAACAAGGACTTGCTTCGCGGGCGCGAGAATCGTCACGTTCACCACACGGTTTTGCTTGGCGCCAATCAGTTCTTCACCGTCGAGCAGAAGGACAGGGCGATCGCCGAGGTTCTCGAACCGGAGTTCCGGCACTGAGCCGTCTTTCCCGACCTCGGTCACGCGCGCCGTGCCACACGCGATAGCTTCCTCAAGTAGCGTGTAGCCGGGCTCAGGAGGTAAGTAGTTGTCTCGAAATAGCGGGAATATTGTGAGGCCGCCAAAGTAGGCTGGATCGCCTACCGTAACGGACTCCAGATCGTGCGCGATGGGTGACGTCATGTTTGGGCTCATCTTGTGAATTGTGAGGTGGGGTATGGCTCACATAGCGAGCCCGGAATATGATGGCGCGGCTGGCGCGCCGGCGCGGTCAGGGTAGTGCGCAGCCTGTAGCGTTCCCACGGAAAATCAACGCCACGGCGATCGGACACGTTAAGACCGGAGCGGCAGTCTCGGGGCCGGCAGGGAGTCGACGCCGGCGCTCACACAATTGCGGCTTGGCAGGGGGACGGCGTAGGGCGGGGATTCGATCGATGGTGCGTGATTCCCGGAGAGGCGAAGCCGTTCTGAGGCGGGTGCGGCACAGCGCGGCATCGGTGGCGGTAAAACGCGCGGCCAGTGCATCCGTTTGCTTCAGCCCCGCGGACCGCACGAACCGCGCTGGCGCGCGCCAACTCCCCCGGCTCAAGTTGCGTCAGTTTACGATGATGCTCCAGCCAGGAGCGCCCGCGGTGTTCAGCCAACTCCAGCCCGGAGCCGGGCCGTATCGACCGTGGGTGCGGCCAACTGCTCCGGGGCGCGGGTGTCACGGTGTGGGACGCGGACGGCGCGAAAGCGCGCCCGGCGCCTAACGCTTGGGTATCAGGCGTTGCGGCGCTTGCGTTGGGGCGCGCCGGAGCGGCCTAAGCAGTGCGCTCAGAGAATGGTGCGCCGGGGCCGCGGACCGCGGATGGTTGCACCGATATCCTTCAGGTCGTTGATGAGGTTCTCGCCGAAGCCTTTGATGCGCTTCAGGTCGTTCCAACTCGCTAAAGAACGGTGGTCTATGATCCTCTGCGCACGTTCGCGGCCCAGCCTCGCGAGTTTCTCCAGGTCCATCCTACTTACTCCCGGCGCTGCGCCACTTACATTCGGGGCGCTCTTGCGCGATCCGGTTCAGAGATGCGGCTCTATGGTTACTCGCTTTGATCTACCGCGCCGCGGGATCGCCTGAGCGGAATCGCCATGAGCACCCACGCCAGGCTCGCAAAACCTATCAGGGATAGCCAGCCGCCCCAATTCTCGTAAAAGCCGAACTCGGGCGCGCCGGTCAGCATGGTTGCGATGGAAGGAACGTTACGGACCGCCAGCACCGCGAGCAGGATTCCGAGTATCGCCTCGCCGGCAATGAGTCCTGAGGCGAGCAGCGTGCCCGTCTCTTCCACCCGGGCGCGTTCGGCCTCCGAACGGCGCGCGGCCAGCTTGTCCACCGCGGCGCGAATCACCCCGCCGACGAAGATGGCCGAAGATGTCTCGAACGGCAGGTACATGCCGACGGCGATGAGCATCGGCGCGCGAGCCCCGCAGGCGACTAGTGCCAGTCCGAACGCGGCTCCGATGCCGAGCAGTCCCCACGCCATCTGCCCGCCGACGATGCCCTTGGCGAGCTGCGCCATGAGGCCCGCCTGTGGCGCGGGCAGAGCGCGCCCGCCTATGCCGCCTGTGGCCAAATTGGCCTCGTGCAGCACCATGATGGGCGCCAGCAGGAAGAAAGCCAGCAGGATGACCGAGACGATCTCGACTATCTCCATCTTCCACGGCGTGCCCTTCAGTATGTGCCCGGCCTTGAGGTCCTGAATCAGCGATCCTGACACCGAGCACGCGCAGGCCGCCACAGCAGCAACACCCAGCACCGCGGCAACGCCTGGGAGCCCGGTGACGCCGATGGTGATCATCGTCAGCGCGGCAATTACGAGAGAAGCGAGCGTCAGTCCCGACAGCGGCTGGTTGGAAGCGCCCACCAGCCCGACCAGATAGCCCCCGACGGCGGACAGCAGGAAGCCGGTAATCGTCATCACCACCGCTGCCACGACCGCCGCGCCAATGCCGCCGGTGAAGTAATAGTAGATCGCCGTGATGGGCGCGAGCAGCGCGAAGGTGCCCAGCACCACCCATTTCACGGGTATATCGCGCTCCGTGCGCTCGAGCACAGCGCCATCGCGCGCCGCGGCCGAAGCCGCGAACGCACCGCGAAAGCTGCGCGCGATCGAGCCGCGCATGCGGAACAGGGTGCTCCCCGCGCCAACCAGCATGGTGCCCACCGCGATGGGCCGGATCACGTTGTACCAGACGGTGAACGAGAGTACATCCCAGGATGCACCCTGTCCGAAGCCGAGCCGCTGCGCGAGGTCGGGGTCGAAGAATAGCAGCAGCGGAATCAGCACCCACCACGCGATGACACCGCCTGAAACCGTTATTGCCGAGAGCGCCGGCCCGATGATATAGCCGATGCCGGTAAGCGCGGGCGAGAGGCTCGGCGTCGTCCACGCGATTCCGCCCGTGTGCGAAACCGGCGCCAGTGGCCGGCGTGCGAAGTCGAAGTGCTGCACGGCCGCGCGCGGAAACTCAATGAAGCCCCCGACGTACTCCTTCATCAGGAGCAGGCCGCGATCGCTCTTGAGGTACTGCAGAAACGCGCCGAAACCCATCGCGCCGAACAGGTAACGCGGAGCCTTCGAGGCGCTGCTCGCGCCCGCAAGCACTATTTGCGCGCTCGCGACGCTCTCGGGCCAGGGCAGCTCGCGTTCGGTCACGAGCGGCCTTCGCAGCAGGATGATGAACAGAACGCCAATCAGCCCGCCCGTCAGCAGCACGAGCGATGCTTCCCAGTAGTGCGCGCTGAGATCGGTCCACAGCCGCTGCCCGTTTACTTCCACCATCATGAAGGCCGGGATGGTGAAAATCGCTCCTGCGACGAGGGCCTCGCCGACCGACGCTGCCGTGCGCGCGATGTTCTGCTCGAGCACGCTGCCGCGGAACCACGGCAAGCGGAACAGCGCCAGCGCGATCACCGCTGCCGGAATCGTGGCGGCCACCGTCTGCCCGGCTTTCATGCCCAGGTAGGCGTTGGCCGCCCCAAAAACGAATGCGAGAACCAGGCCGAGCGCAACCGCCTTTACGGTGGCCTCACGCGGCTCGGAGGGCGGCTTCGGACCGGGGCTCTGGTTCACGCGGTGATGCCCAGCTCCGGTCCCATCGTGAACGTGGGTCGATGGCGGTTCGCAATGAGCTCTTTCTGCTCCAGAAGCGCGGTGGCGAGCAGCGGCATCGCGATCGTCGAGTCACAGTTACACGTGACCATGTTCGCGTCCTTGGCTATCTTGCCCCAGCTCTGCGCTTCCTCGAAGGTGCAACCCGACAGGCCGCCCCACTGCGGCATATCGGTACACACCTGGATAGCGTACTTGTGGCCGGCGCCAATTTCCTTCATCGCGAGCAGAGTAACCTCGCTCTGCTGGATGAAGTTCTTCGGAGTGCCGCCGCCGAAGTAGATCACGCCGGTGCAGGCGGATTCGGCCGCTATGCGGGCGGTCTCGATCACGTCGCCTATGACGTCGAACATCAACTTGTTGCCTCTGTCCCACCGGTGCGTTGCGACTCCGATGCCGATGGAGCTGTCGCCGATGGCGGGGCAGTACAGGGGAATGCCGGCCTTCGCCGCGGCGCTGACGATGCCGTCTTCCTTGGCGTGTTTGCCGAGTTCCAGTCCCAGCAGGTACAGGAACTCGCGCGTGGTGTACGGGCGCGACTGGTCGAGCGATGCGGCGAACTCGCCTATCCAGCGGTCGTGCTCCCGGAACTCCTCTTCATCCGCAAAGACATCGTAGATGCGGTCGACCAGGTTTTCGGCGAGCCTGCAATCGTTCACCTTCGGCGAGCCCTGGTAGTGGAAATACCCGAGCGTTTCGTGGATGTCGTGGAAGAAGTTCGCACCGGTGGCTACCAGGCAGTCGATGAGGCGGTTCTCGATCATGCGCACCACGTTGCGGCGCATTCCCGCCGGCACCATCGCCCCGGCAAGGCCCATCATGATGGTGCAGCGGTCGCCCAACATCTTCTTCCAGACCTCGAAGGCTGTGCCGAGATTACGGCCTTGGAACGCAGTCCCCTGCATTCGCTCCAGTACGCTGGAGATGGTGCCGCCCTGGGCAGGGTCGAAGGGACGCGTGGGGGTTGAAAGAAGGTCTTTTTTGGTCACGTATCTACCATCGCACATCACTGCAAGCGGAGCCGACCATTGCCCGGGCTGCCCACCAGCTCGTCAAAGATCGCCAGCACCTGCTTGCGGTAGCGGTAGACGCGTTCGATAGCCTGACGGAACGCGGGTTCGTTGTACCGGGGCGAGCTGAGCCACTTCTCAAGCAGCGGTCGCGGCACGTCTATGTCCTGCCGCAGGGCCTCCGGAGAGTGCCCGCGCAGAAACAGGCCGTAGAACATGGCCGCTTCCTTTCGGGGAGCCAGTGGATCGAAATCGTTAACCCTTCCCGCCATAGCAACCCTCGTCCCAGCGAGGACCACAAGAACTAGCAGTATAAACACGACGGCAGCGCCGTTCAACTCCGGCGTCCCGGCTCGCACAGTGTCTTCGACGCATCCTCTTCCCCGCCGGTTCGGACTAAGCGTAGCGCGAGGCGAACGGGCTGCCGGCGATTACGAACCGCAGCGGCCAGTCGGCGCAGTGCGTAATCCCTATACGCGGCGTAGTCAGGATATCAAACCCCTCATCCGCAGGCGGATTGCGGACCGTGAGCGCTCCGCGAGTCACGTCCGCGCCGTACAGCCTCCGCGTGATATTGAGCGCCGCCGTGAGTTTGCCGGGGCCGGACGCGAGGTCCCGGATCGAACGCGCCCCCGGCCGCCGCCGGCGCATCAATGAGATTCCCGCCAGCGGCTCGAGCGCGCGGATAAGCACGCAGCCGGGCACTCCGACGGGTTCGGCCACGAGGTTCAGGCACTCGTGCATGCCGTAGATGAAGTACACGTAAGCGTGCCCGGGCGGGCCGAACAGCACGCGCGTGCGCTCGGTGATGCCGCGCGAGGCGTGCGCGGCCAAGTCCTCCAGGCCGAGGTAGGCCTCAGTCTCTACGATTCGCCCGGCCGCCCGCCCGTGTACGAGTATTTTTCCGAGCAGGTCGCGCGCCACCTCAACTGTCGGACGCGCGTAGAACTCGCGCGGGAGCACGCTCGCCCCAGCGACCGCCGCCCACGGCAGCCGGTCCGCCCATTGCGCAGCCTCGCACGTGCGTTCCACAATGTGAATCTACCGGAAGCAGCGCTCTGCCGCTCGAGCTCAGAGCGGTGCGGCGCGCCGGTGGAGGACCAGTGCGCCTCTTCGTGGCCATCGACATCCCCGGCAACGTACTGAAAACCCTCGGCTATCTGATCGAGAAGCTACGCCCGACGGCCCGCATCCGATGGAGCCCGGTGGAGAACCTGCACATCACCACCAAGTTCATCGGCTCGTGGCCGGATGAGCGTGTCGGCGAGGTGGATGCCAGCCTGCGCCGGCTCACCGGCCGTGAGCCGATTCCGGTGGACATCCGCGGCCTTGGGTTCTTCCCGAATGCCCGCTCGCCGCGCGTATTCTGGGCCGGCATCTACGGGGCCGAGCCGCTGGCGAGGCTGGCCCGCGATAGCGACCGCGCGCTCGCCGCGCTCGGCGTGGAGCCTGAGAAACGCGCTTTCTCGCCGCACCTGACGCTCGCCCGCGTGAAGGAGCCGGTGCCGCTGGAGCGCCTGCATACCACCATCGCCGGTCTGCGCGACGCCGATTTCGGATCGTTCACGGCGGACCGCTTCTACCTTTACCAGAGCCGCCTGCAGCCCTCCGGCTCCGTGTA
>JBLNBX010000029.1:0-2629 GCA_050260275.1 bacterium | reverse complement strand
GCGGCGGGTTCTTCTCTTCCGTGAACATGCGGCCGTGCGCGGCGCGAACGCCGAGGAGCTGAAAGTAGTTGTCCGAGACGATCTCGGTGTAAACCGACTCCTGCCAGCCGTTCGCGGAGATCATCGGTCCGCGGAAGTCGGCCACGGCGAGGCCCGAGAGCGACTTCGCGTGCGCGCGAAAATCGAGGTAATCGGGATAGGCGACGCCCCCGTGGGGAGCCTCCCGCGTGCCGGTGAAGATCCACACGAGCTCGCCCTGCCGCACCACCGGCAGCGGACGCGTGAACGCGGCGTCGATCACGCCGAACACCGCGAGATTCGCACCGATGCCGAGCGCCAGCGACAGCACCACCACCGCCGTGAACGCCGGGCTGCGCCACAGCAGCCGCGCGCCGTCCCGCACATCGCGCAAAAGAGTCTCGAGCAGCACACGCGGCCGCGCAGCGCGGCAGGCTGCCTTGCTCTGCTCGATCCCGCCCAGCGTGAGCGCCGCCTGCCGCCGCGCTTCCTCGGGCGTCATCCCGGCCTTCAGGTTCAGCTCCACCTGGCTTTCGTAATGGAAGCGCAGCTCATCGTCCATATCGCGTTCGAACCGCCGCATGAGAGCCTCCTACGCCGACAGAAGAATCTCCGCAATCGCCGCCGAGATGCGCTCCCAGTTGGACACCTCGGCCTCCAGTTGCTTCCGCCCGGCCGCCGTCAGCCGGTAATACTTCGCCCGCCGGTTGTTCTCGGACGCCGACCACTCCGCCGCCACCCACTTTCGCCGCTCGAGCCGTTGGAGCGCCGGATAGAGCGACCCCTGCTGCACTTGCAGAACGTCCTTCGAGATCTGTTGAATGCGCTGCGCGATGCCGAACCCGTGCACGGGTCCGGGAGCGAGGATGCGCAGGACGAGCAGGTCGAGGGTGCCCTGGAGGAGATCGGTCTTCGAATCGCTCATGTAGATACTCTACAGGGGCTCCTGTAGAGTGTCAAGAGGAACAGTATCATCCCACGCGTCTGCGTCGGACCGGCGCGGAATGAACGTTCTCGTCACCGGCGTACTTCGTAGTCGGCTAGCCGCAGCCCCGTGACCGTGAACTCCTTGCGGATATGCGCCACCGGCTCCAGTGCGTTCGCCTTCACTCGCAGATCCTGGCCGTAAACTCGCGCGATCTGCTCGGACTGCGTGACTGGAATCAGATCGGCGTCGGCCGGGAACGGAGAATACGAAATAGGCCGGAACTGCATCAGCGAAGCAAACACCATCGGCGGCGCCCCCGGGACAAAACCGGAGACACCGACAACGTCGAACGACACCAGATCCCGCTGCGGTCCGAACGCCGAGCGGCAATTCAGAACGGCCCCTTCCCCACTCTGCCGCGCCGCGCACAGTCCGGCGCCCGGGGTGGGCCGGTAGACGGCCCGGTCCCTGACGGGAAGCAGGATGCTCCGGGGATTCCCGTACAAGGTCAGATACGCCGCGCCAGAAATCCGCACGGGGCGGTCCTTGATGCTCTTGTAGAACCCAGAGTCCACGGTGGCGTGAAATGCAGTTCCCGTGACGTTTGGGTTGGTCCAGGGATCGAGTTGCTCGCGCCACACGCCGCCGCCGGGGCCCTCGATTCTCGCTGCAATTCCATCCACCCTGGTTTGCAGCGTCTCGGGGATTCCGGCCAGCCGGAGCGGGATGTCGAGCTCCACGCTGCCGTCCTTGTTGACGAACGCCCTGGTCGCCCATCGTAAATCCGGATGGAAGCCGATGCGCACGGCCGAGGCGTCGAAGCTCCGCGCCGGCAGGCGGCTCTGCACCGCGAACGCCGCCCGCCAGGGCAGCCACGCGAACACGGCCACCACCACAGCGAGCGCCGCAGCCGCGAGAATCCGCGACACGGTGGTGTTCTTCCGCCGGTACTGTCGCAGCACGATCACCGCCGCCACGATCGCAACAATCAGACCAATCAGGTAAGATCGCAGCCACTCCAGCGCCAGCCACGGGCGCGGCAGGAGCCACGTCGATCCCGCCGCAGCCACGATCAAGACGCCGCTCACCGCGATCAAGGTGCTGAACCCGCTGGTCAGAACCGCAAGCGCGGCGACCGGCAACGCGAACGCCGCCACGAGGAGTACCTGCGTCCACAAGAGCCCGCCCAGTTGCGACGCGATCCCAAATCCGTTGGCGTGCAGGATGACGACGTCTGCGATCAGCATCGGCAGATTCACGAACGCCGCGATGAAGAGTGCCTTGGCCGCAAGCAGGCTCTTCCATGCGTAAGGCCGCGTCACCCAGAACTGGCGCACTCCGGGAAGCGGCTCGGCGTGGACCGCGCGGGCGATCAAGATCCACCACACGACGGGCAATACCCCCGCAAGCGGTGTGGAGATCCCACGGGCCACGGTGAACGCAAACACCGCGACCGCCACCAGCGCAAGCGCGATCTCGAGCCGCAGGTGCCGGACGTCCTTCTGGAAAATATGCCACGCCTGTCGCATGTTCACGCCTCCTTCCGGGCGGCTTTCGCGAGCGTCACGAAGATCGCACGCAGCGGCATCGGCCGCGTCTCGATCCGGCGCGCCTCCCCAAACAGGCGCCTGATCTCGCCGAGCGTGCGGTCCCGCTCGAACTGCGTGTCCACGCACCGGACCA